>JACRIC010000061.1 GCA_016235915.1 Candidatus Peregrinibacteria bacterium | reverse complement strand
GCTCGATACTCCGACCGATATTCTCGCGCGAAGCGAAAAACAAATTTCTCTTTTGTAAGTTCCAGATGTTCCGGTAGAAAAGGAATTTGTGTATGATCCGGGGAAAAGCAGCGACAAAATTCGCACAGAACTTTTCTTCACAAATACGGAAAAAAATCATCTCGGAATGCCCCTTCCGGCGGGAACGGCTCGCGTGTATAAAAAAGATTCCGAAGGATCACTGCAGTTTATCGGAGAAGATCGTATTGACCATACGCCAAAGAATGAAGAAGTTCGTCTCTTTATGGGAAATGCATTTGATATCACTGTTGAAAAAAGAGAAATGGATCGAAAGCAGCAGGACAAGCTTCTTCCCATTGGAAAAACCTGCGAATTCGTGACCGAAGAAGTCGAACTCCACAATAGGACAGAAAAATCCGTCGATGTAACCGTCCATGCCGAAACTTGGTGGGGCTATGACATTGAAATCATAAATTCCGAATTTTCTTGGGAAAAAGAAGAAACCGGAAGATTTAAAACCAAGGCGTCACTCAAGCCAGATGAGGAGAAGATCGTAAAATACACGGTGAAGAGATGCTGGTAGGAGAGAAATGCAAAATGATAAATGCTAAATGTAAAATGAAGAATGTAAAATGTAAAAAAAGATAATTTCGTTTTTTTAGAAACTCTTATTTTTCCTCTCAATTATGAAAACATTTCGAGTTGAGGAAATGTGTTCACGCATTGACTTCCCTTCTTCCTCCGTCATCCTGAGCGAGTCCGCTGAAGGCGGGCGAGTCGAAGGATCTCACTCCAGAATTTTTTCACACTTCTTTTTGCAGAAAAATCATCTTGAAGCTTTCCCTCATCTATTTTCCTCATGATAAGAGATCCCTCGGCTCCTCCGCTCAAGCGGAGTCGCTCGGGAGGACGGGCAGAGGAGGTGAAATTTCCATTCGAAATGAGAACCATCAAATACTCTCCAAAGAAAATGGATATTCAATGAAATACTCATTCGAAGCAGTATCATGGATTTTTATCTGAATATTTCCGCTGAATTTGCTGAATTGCTTCACGAATTCATCTCGAACTGGAACGAGACCAAATTCCACTCCTTGTGTCATTTTTCCCGTGCAAGTTTTTTTCGGAGAGGAAGGAACCAAGTGAAGGTCAATAGTGTCTTGATTTGTTCCTGAAAATCGCCCATCCCATTCGGTATTTATATTGAGGTTTTCACAGCCATCAAATTTTACATTGAACAAAAGTACATCATCCTCAATTTTAAGAGAGCTCGCCTGAACGCTTACTTCGTAAAGACCAGAAGTATTCGAGAGAGAAGGAGGAATGACGACAGAATTTGCTGGAGGTGGAGAAGTATTTTCAGTCGTTTCCGGCGGAGTCGTGTTTCCGGATTTTCCGTCAATGTATGTTATGACTCTATCGAGCATAATCGCGAGTTCGGCGCGATTGACTGGATTTGATGGACGAAACGTTCCATCGCTGTATCCCTTGATAATTCCCTTTTCGGTAAGGTGCTGAACTGCTTCCGCATACCAATCAGAGCCCGTAACATCGGAAAGACTCGCATATACCAGAGGAACTGCGCCAAGAAAAATTCCAACGAGAACACCAGAAAGAAATTTTTTCATTAAGAGAGGGAAATATTCGGAAAGAAGTTTCTCTCACTCGGGGAGCAGTGTCAATTTTTATATTTCAAAATCAGCATCAGAATAGTAAAAGTGAAGAAAAAACTCACGGCATTGGCGATGATGATGGCAATATCATGGAGAATAATTCCATACAAAATCCACAAAAAAATTCCAGTCGCTAAGATAGAAAACATGCTCAAGGAAAGATCTCGGGTATGTTTTGTTCGGAGCGCTTTTATCAGCTGAGGGAGAAGAGAAAAAGAAGTAAAAATTCCCGCAATGAGTCCCAAGATAGTGACCGAATTCATGAAGAAAGAATTATTTTTCAAAAACAATGGTGGTATGCCGTGAAGAAAAAGTCAATTCAGAATTCCGTATTCCCATAGTATTTTTTCGATTCTCTATTTTTCCCTTCTGACCTATACTAACTCGGCGCATTTTTATGAGGGGACATGTCCCATCGAAAAGAAAAATTCATCATCATTTTTACGATTTTTATTGATGTTCTCGGTCTCGGGATTCTTATTCCCGTGCTTCCGTTTTATGTGGAAAGTTTTGGACTTGAAGCATTTGGACTTACGCTTCTTTTTTCCGTATTTTCTCTGTTTTCCTTTTTGAGCGCGCCACTTCTCGGCGCTCTTTCGGATACAATTGGGAGACGTCCGGTGATGATTCTCAGTATCGCCTCCACTTCTGTTGGATGGCTTTTCTTTGCTCTCGCCCGTGCTCCGTGGATGCTGTTTCTTGGAAGAATTATTGATGGCGCGGCGGCTGGAAATCTTCCTATTGCGCAAAGTGTTCTCACGGATATAGCAAAAGATGAACAGGAAAGAATGCGCAATTTTGGTCTCATGGGAGCCGTCTTCAGCGTTGCGTTTATTGTGGGGCCGCTTTTTGGATCGCTCCTCATGCTCGTCTCTGATTCATTTCCATTTTTCTTTGTCGCAGCGCTTTCGGCGCTGAATGTCGTCGGAGCTATTTTCTTTCTCCCGGAAACGCATCACGAACGGGAATCATATGGAAAAATTTCTTTGAATCCATTTCTCCCTCTCATTCGAGGCGCTCGGGATACACTTCTTCGTTCGCGCTACATCGCCTGGTTTCTCTTTGGCCTCGGGATTTCGATGCTCCAATCAATTTTTGCGCTCTACATGAGCGAGGTGTTTCATATTGGCGCGCCTGGAATTGGAACGATATTCGCTCTGATGGGAGTTCTTATGGCGATCAATCAAGGAATCTTGCTCCATCGACTGTGGCTCAAAAAATTCAGTGAAGCATTTTTGGAATCGTGGACATTCGTCCTCTTCACGATTGCCTTTCTCCTGATGGGAACGAAATATATTCCTCTTTTTGCGTTGGGAATTCTTTGCAATGTCATTTCCCAATCAATTGTTCGAGTCGTAATTTCGAGTAGAGCCTCAGTAATTGCGGGAAAACATCGTCGAGGAGAAGTTTTTGGAATTATGGCATCCGTTCTTGCGGGAGCAATGATTGTCGGTCCGATCATTGGAGGGTATGCATTTTCGCAGAATCCCTCATTTCCATTTTTCTTTGGAGCCATTGCGCTCTTCGGCGCATTTCTCGTAATGAAATTTTCGCGAGTGTCTCCGAAAAAAGAAATGATGGATGAAAATCAGCCAGTTCCAGAAGCGCTGTAAAAATATTTCTAAAATTTGGTTGACATTTTTTTGGAAAAAGAACAGTTTGAAAACGATCTTTTTCCCATTTCAATATGGCTTTTCCAGAACCACCCACATCATTGGCCGAGGTTGGTATTATGGAACAAGAAGTCGACGGTCTTCGCGATGGTTCTGACGATTTAGGTTTGAAAGAGAATTCCGATTCGAATAGAGAAGTTTCTGGTGTGGCAGATCGCGAAGAAACATTGGCTCTGCTCCAAGCATTGACCGAAAAGATTGAATCAGATATGAAAGATCTTCTTGAACTTGGTATTTT
>JACRIC010000060.1 GCA_016235915.1 Candidatus Peregrinibacteria bacterium | reverse complement strand
TCCAACAAGGAGGTCAAGATCGGAATCTCCATCGACATCGGCGAGAGCTGGACTGACAGCATGAGAAGAGAAAGGAGGGAGATTGTCAGTCCAAAGAGATTCTTCTTTCCATGTTGGAGCGAGAATGGTTCCTGTATTTTTGAGAGCATGGAGAGAGGAGCTACTTCCGACAAGGAGATCGAGATCGCCGTCATGATCGAGGTCTCCGAGGGCGGGAGCGAGGTAATATCCTAAAGAAATGCCGCTCGGTTCCCAAGAGGGTTGATGTTCCCACACTGGGGCGGATTCACTCCCCGTATTTCTGAAAGCGTAAACGGAATTATAGTTTGAGCTACCGACCAGAAGATCAGGAATCCCATCGGAGTCAAGATCGCCGAAAGCAAGCATCGGATTATTCAGGCCCGGTAATTTCAATCCAAATCTTTCCCAGTCAATAGACGAATCGGCGTATGTCAGAGAAAGCGAGCCATCATCGTCAGTTCCGCTTTTTACATCGACATGATATTTTGTTCCGTTGTTAAAATCATCGGCCTTTGTTTCAACGAGAGGCGAAATAGAAGTCGTACTTTTTGCCAAGGTAAGATCATTGCCGGTAGTTAAATTCAAAGCGTCGGAATATTGAGTCCATCCTGTTTGACTGGCAGTATTGGTACTCTGTCCACCACTCCAGCTCGATTGAATCCAGTCATTTGAAACGGGATCCGCGGCCGTCGCAGAAGAAAAAAGACTCATCGGCGAAATCACCAGAACACTCAAAAAAACCGCAAAAACACAACGGGAAAAAGATTTTTTTGTATTGATATTCATGGAATGTAAAGTGAAAGAACTTTTAAAAAAAATGACCTCACAACGCAAGTCTACCATTTTGTAATCGAAACCTGATCAAAAATCTTTTTATTTTATCACAAAAAGCGTTGCAATACAATGAAAATATGTTTTCCTTTATGTCCCAAGCACCATCGGCGCAAGCCTCCGAAGCGCCGAAATCAACGCGGCCTGACGGAGTCCAACTTTATATTGCTCGCTCACCGACCACACTTCTCCCATCGCTTCCACCATTTTCCCCTTCAACTTTGCGGCAACCGCCTCCTCGCTCCATTTCTCTCCTTTCATATTCTGCACCCATTCAAAATAACTCACCGTCACGCCCCCCGCATTCGCCAAAATATCCGGCAAAACCAAAATACCCCTTCGCTCAAGGATCGCATCTCCCTCCATATTCGTCGGCCCATTCGCGAGTTCGAGAACGATTTTTGCTTGTATCGATTCCGCATTGGCGGAAGTTACCTGATTTTCCAAAGCTGACAAAACCAAAATATCGCACGGCAACGTCAAAAGTTCGGAATTGCTCACCTTTCGGCAATCCGCCCCGCCATGCACATGAAACATTTCCGACGCAATTTCACATTCCATCACCGATTGTTTATCAATTTTGCAGGTATGCGCTTTCACGGGATCAATACCGCTCAAACACGCCATTCCCCCTTTTGAATCAGAAACCGCCACAATTTTAAATCCTTCCTTATATAACAGCTTCGCGACAAATGACCCCGCATTTCCAAAACCTTGAACCGCCACCGTCATATCTTTTGGATTTTTCCCGAGTTTTTTCACGAGTTCCAAAAGCACATACACTCCTCCTTGCGCCGTCGCGGATGCCCGACCCAATGACCCGCCAATCTCAATCGGTTTTCCCGTCACCACTCCCGGCGAATCCTTTCCAACCACCCGAGAATATTCATCATAAATCCACGACATCACGGTCGAATCGGTGTACACATCCGGCGCAGGAATATCTTTGTCAGGACCGATGACCGGAGCGAGCATTCGAGTATATCCGCGAGTCATCGCTTCCAATTCCTTTTTGGAAAGTTTCCGCGAATCCACCTCAATTCCTCCTTTCCCGCCTCCCAGCGGAATATTCACCACCGCGCATTTCATGGTCATAAGAAGCGCGAGCGCCTTCACCTCATTCATATTCACTTCAGGATGGTATCGGATGCCACCTTTATATGGCCCCGCCGCGTTATTATGTTGGACGCGGAATCCGCGAAAAATACGGAGTGATCCATTATCCATGCGAACAGGAATATTCACGGAATGAATAGACTGCGGCTCTTCGAGAATCGTCATGAGATCTTGCGGAAAATTACCGGTTTTGGCGGCTTTTTTCACCAGAGCGAGAGCATTTTCGTAGAATGGAAGCATATTGCGGAGGGAGCGTAGCGACCGAAGCAATTTTCTTTGTCATTTCTCACAAGTTGCCTCAGGCGACTGCTGTTAAGAATATCTACAAAAGCATGTCTTTAACTCTGTAACACACAAAACAAAACTTTAAAACAGAAAATTGTACCATTTCCTCTTTTTCGGCGCCTCAAGCTGTTTTAAGCGCTGTTCAAGAGTAACAATTCTCTCCTGAAAAGTCCCGACCAGTTTAAAAAGATTGCGCTTATCCTCATCTTGTTGAGAAATAACGCGTTCGTATTGGGCGATGAGTTTGAGAAGGGTATTGTTAAAATCCTCAAAGGCTTGTTTTTGCGCATCTTTTTGTTTGAGAACGGTATTATCAACGGCGATCGTTTCGGAAAAAACCGAATCGTCGTTTTTTATAGGAAGAATTTTTTCGTCATGGGGCACAATCGGCTCATCAGGGAGAGAGTGAAAACCGTTTGAAAGGATGGACGAGTCATTTGCAAAAATTTCTTGTGGTTGCGGAGAAACAAAGTGTTCTTTGAGGGGCTCAGTAATGTGATAAACCTGAGATGCAGACGTTGAGGGAATATCGGACTTTTTTGGAATTTTGGGCGTATCGACTGTTGGGGCTGGTGCGACATCGTCATCGGGGAGAAATTCATCGGCGGTATGAGCGTTATCTCCTTCATCCGCCAGATCAAAAAAAACAAGAAGAGCTTTTTTTTCAATAAAATAATTAAATCCCTGCGGCGTGCGTTTTCTGCGAAACTTGATTTGTTTATTGCGAATGAGCCGCCGAATAGTCTGCGGAGATTTGTTGATAAGAAGGGAGGCCTCATTGATGGTCAGTAAGCTATTGTCCATGATATGAATGAAATGTCCATTACTTGAGGCGAGTTTTGCGGAGCACGCACGGAACCCTTCGGCACGGCTCAGGGTAAACTCTGCGGAGTGCGTCTTCTCTTCTTTCCGACCGACTCTGCAATCTCTCAATGCGCGAACTGTCACTGCGAGCATTGCGAAGCGAAGCGGAGCAATCCCCATCCCCTGCGACGAAGCAATCTCAATGCGCGAACTGTCATTGCGAGCGAAGCGAAACAATCTCAATGCGCGTGCCTCGCTTGAGTATTGTATAACCGAAAACTTTTGACTAATCAAGACCATTTTTGACTAATCAAAACAAAAAAACATGATAAGGCGTCAAAAAAATGTATAAGCAAAACAAGGCTTTCATTA
>JACRIC010000007.1 GCA_016235915.1 Candidatus Peregrinibacteria bacterium | reverse complement strand
TGCTCGCGCCCGAAGAAGCCAAAAAAAATCTCTATCAAAAACTCCAATTCATCGCAGGGCAACCGCTGGAAATCCAATATCGCGGCGAATCGCGCATTTTTTCCTTAACAACATTAGGAATCGACTTGGCGAGTCCCGAGGAAATTCTCCAATTGACTCCGAAAATGGATCTTTCCCCATCTCTTATTTTGAAACCACAGAAATTTTTACATTTTTTGCATCAATTCACTTCGACTCGCCAAATTTCCATTATAAAAAACATCGACCTTCAAACACTTTCTCTCTCTCTGCGCAATTCTTTTTCAACACTGAATCAGAAAAAACAAAACGCTTCATTTTCCTTGAATGAAAACGGCGAACTGGCCATCAAGTCTGAAGTGGAAGGTTTCTCTGCGGACATTTCAGCGCTTCTGCCATTGTTAACGGATCACATCAATCGTTTGCGCAAAGCCCCCGTGATGCTTGCTGGGAAAAATGACAGTCCTCTTATTCAAAAAAAAGATATTGAGCCTTACTTGGTTGGTTTTCAGAAAACGCTGGAAAATTCTTTGACGATTCATTTTGAAAATAAAAAGTGGAAAATTCCGGTAAAAGATCTGATGAAAGCTATTGATTTTAAATATACGCTCGCATATTCGGGTTTGAAATACCGCATTCCTCTTTCGATACCCGATCAAGAAATGTTGCTGTTGAATCGTGACACGATTCCATTGAGCATCATTCCGAAAATAAGCATGGATGTTTCTAGCGTTCGCGAAAAAATCTTTGAAAAAATCGGAGCAGATTTTGAAATCGATTCGCAAGATGTTGAAATTTTGTTCGATGCTGACAAGAAAATTATTTTCAATGGGACAGCGGTAAATGGGAGGCGGATTCAGATCCCGACTTTGGTAAAAAATATGGAAGCCGCACTCAACACTCAAATTTTTACCATCGCGCTCCCGGTCGAAACACTGCCGGCAAAAGTATCAGTCCCAAAAGAATTGGCAAGCAAAGGCATCAAAGAACTTATCGCCACTGGTTATTCCAATTTTTCCAGTTCTCCGGCGAATCGCATGCACAATATCAAAACCGGCATATCAAAGTTTAATGGCCTGTTGGTAGCGCCCGGAGAAATTTTTTCTTTTAATGAACATCTCGGAAAAGTCGATGAATCAACCGGATATAAAAAAGAACTCGTCATCCGCGAGGGAAATACTATTCCGGAATTTGGCGGCGGTCTCTGCCAAGTATCATCCACGCTGTTTCGCGCCGTGCTTTTTGGAGGATTGCCGATTGTTGAACGGAAAGCCCATTCTTATGCGGTTGCTTATTATGCCAGACCATTGGGATTCGGCCTTGACGCCACGATTTACCCGCCGGATGTTGATTTGAAATTTAAAAACGATACGCCGGGATATATTTTGATTCAGGCCGAGGTCGATGGCGAAGATGCCTATTTTAAATTTTACGGAACATTCGATGGGCGAACGGTTGAAATGGATGGCCCGTATATCGATAAACGAACAGCCCCGCCGCCGGATGTGATTGTAGAAACTGATACTCTCGCCACAGGGGAACGCAAAAAAGTTGACAGCGCTCATGAAGGGTTTGAGGCGACTTGGTATCGAACGGTGAAAAAACCGACGGAAAAATCAGTGATTCCGACAGAAACGCCAAAAGAAACCATTTTCAGCCGTTACAAAGCCTGGCCGAATAAATATTTAGAAGGAAAAGAAAAAACAGATTCGCTCATTTCTCCTGCGTCCCCCGAATAAACGCCTTCAAATCTTCATCATGCGGTCTGCAAAAAAGCATTTTACGTAGAAGTTCCTGTTGTTCGGCCAAATCCCCGAGCGTTTGATGATATTCCACGAGACGCAAAAGACACTCCTCATTTTTCGGATCCAGTTCCACCGCCTTCCGAAAATATTCCTCAGCCTTGGCTTTTTCATTCATATCCCAATAAAGACACCCCACGTGTGCGAAAAAACAGCTTTTTTTCGGAGAAAGTTCCAGCGCTCGTAAGCCATGCGTGAGAGCTTCTTCCTTCTGCTCTTGCTCGGCAAGACTTTCCGAAAGTTTAAAAAGATACTCCGCGTCTTCTTTTATTTCCAAAAGTTTGCGAAACATGGCAGAGGCCTTTGCCGGCTCATGGTCATTGAGATACAGAATTCCAAGCCGAAAATTTGCATCGAGATGATCCGGATCCATGGCGATAGCTTGAATGAGGAGCTTTTTTGCGCTCTCTGTATCGTGTTCGCGACTCGCAATATCCGCTTTGGTAAAAAATGATGAAGCGGCGCGTTTACACGTATCCCATTTAATTCTTCCGAGAAACATGCTGGAAAATTTTTGTCGAAAAGGAGCAGGAGCCTGAAGATTTTCGGTTGCCAGCTCTGCCTTGAGATTTTCTTCCTTTACGAAATTTTTCTGAAGAAGGAGTTCATGTTGAATGAAAAAGAATCTGCGTATGACAATAAAGAGGAGAATCCCGCCGGACAGCAGAAAAACCGCCAAGGAATATTTTTTTAAAAAAATTTCTTCCAGAAAAAAAATAACAGCCAGCGTAGCAAGGAGCATCGTCTTGCCGGAACGAATAGAATGTGTGAGAGAATGAAGCGTTTGAGTATTCATATGGCCGCAGAAAGTTCTTCATGACCGTTTTCTTCCCGTCCCATGGTAATAATACTCGAAACCGCACTCAAGGGAATGATCTCGAAAGATTCATCTTCTCTCACTATTTTCACCTTTTGATTCAAAATATCCATCCCGCAAACTCGTGCGAGACCCTTTTCCGTAGCGATGACACTCCCTACCGGCGGTAAATTTTTTTTCAGCTGACGATACAAATCCACTTCATAACGAAGACAACACAGAAGCTTTCCGCAGAGCCCCGACAGCTTTTCCGAGCCTTTATTCTCCATTTTTTGAGACCTCACCATATCCATCGTAATGCTTTCAAATCGCGGAAGATATCGACTGCAACACAACTGTTGTCCGCACTTTCCCAGTCCTCCGGCAATCTTCGCTCGATCACGCGGACCGATCTGCTGAAGATGAATTTGTTTTTTGAAATGCATGGCCAACTCTTTGACCAAATCCCGAAAATCCACCCTGGATTCCGCCGTGAAAATAAAATTTATTTTCCCGCCGCTCAAGGAAAAAGATGTTTGAATGAGAGTCATTTGCATGCCGGATTGCTCAATTTTCTCTAAACATGTCTGAAAAGCTTCTTTGTTGCGCATAAGATTGGTTTCATGTTTCTGAATATCGTGCGCCGTTGCCTTGCGCAGAACACTGGTCTGTTTATTGTCTTCGGCAAGAAGCTCTCCCTCTCGAATAAAAAGCACTTTTCCTATTTCTTCCTGATTTTCTTCGTTATTGAAAATGATAAGATCGCCAAGAAG
This sequence comes from Candidatus Peregrinibacteria bacterium, assembly GCA_016235915.1. Taxonomy (GTDB): domain Bacteria; phylum Patescibacteriota; class Gracilibacteria; order UBA1369; family JACRIC01; genus JACRIC01. The sequence goes on along the minus strand of JACRIC010000007.1, from coordinate 372 downwards.
AATGGAGTCCTCCACGACATAAGGAATTTTGAGAGTTTTCGCGGAATAAAAATCGTAGATACCGAGGATTTTCATGAGAATTTAGTGAAATTGCAACATCAGGTTTTCAAGAGCAAGGCGTGGATTGATGTTCCGTGCAATAAGATGCAGTGTCCGTTGAGTGGCGTTGATAAGACTGAGTAAACGCGGTATTTGTTCTGAATAATTGGAACCATTGTTTCCGAGAGAAAGCAACTCATGCCGCAAAAAATGAAGAAAAATTTCAAAAAATATTTTTATTTTTAATGGATCCGCCGCAAGTTCTTCAGATTTTGCAAATTGCCGCACAATATCCGGTTTTCGATACCACAGATCGAGATCATGATAGATGGA
>JACRIC010000056.1 GCA_016235915.1 Candidatus Peregrinibacteria bacterium | reverse complement strand
GGTAATGCCGGCGAAGGGAAACAGATTGTTCGGAACTTATTTCTGACAGTGTTTCTGCTTCGTTTGCGCGAAGTTTTTTTACGTGACATTATTTTTTAACTTTTCATCCCATGACTTTTTTTCAAAAAGTTTCGGAAGCTGACATTACTCGCGCTATGGTGCGCCGCCATTGGAAAAAATTCGATGAATATGTGCAATCAGATGTGATTGTGGTTGGAGCGGGTCCTGCTGGTTTAACCGCCGCGTATGAATTGGCAAAAAACGGTGTTAAAGTCCTTCTTTTGGAGCGAAATAATTATTTGGGGGGCGGTATGTTTCTTGGCGGTTACGGTATTCCGGATATGGTGATTCGCAAGCCCGGGAATTTTATTCTTGATGAGCTTCGCATTCCTTATGATGAAGTCAAAGAAGGTTTGTATCTTGCCAATGCGCCTTTAGTGGCGGGGAAACTCATTTCAGCCGCGGCCGAAGCAGGCGCTTTTATTGTGAATCTTACTTCCTGCGAAGATATTGTTTTGAATGATAAAAGCGAAGTGGCAGGCTGTGTCGTGAACTGGATGCCTATCGAATCTCTTCCGCGGCAAATTACTTGCGTGGATCCTGTGGCGCTGGAATCGAAAATCGTGATTGCTACTACCGGGCATGATGATGCGTCTCTTGTTCGGCGGCTTTCTACTTTGGGACTTATTCAACCGATAAAAGAAATGGGAGCGATGAATGTGCGTTTTTCTGAAGATGAAGTCGTGGAACATACTTGCGAGATTTATCCTGGAGTGATTGTGGCCGGTATGGAAGCGGCGTCGGCTTTTGGCTTGCATCGTATGGGGCCGACTTTTGGAGCTATGTTTGTTTCTGGGAAAAAAGCCGCGGAACTTGCGATGAAAAAACTTGGGGTTAAGAGTGAATCAAGGCGGCTTGCGGAAATCGCGGCGAAGAAGCGTGGAGTGAAAAGTGAGTCGCGAGAGCTTGCTTCGCGGAGTTTATCCTAGAGTGAGATCCTTCGACTTCCTGTCGTTCGTGGTATTCGCTTTGCGAATGGTTTGTTTCATACGCACTGCGCTCCGCTCCGTGCGTGCGCTCAGGATGACAGAAATTCTATTATGACCACGCAACTTACAAAAGCTCGAAAGGGTATTGTGACTCCGGAAATGGAGATCGTTTCGCAAAAGGAGTCCTGCGATATTCAGATTCTTCGTAAAAATATCGCGTCAGGAAAGGTGATTATTCCTGCGAATCACGAGCATATTCGGCTGGGAATTTCTCCGACAGGAATTGGCAAAGGGTTGAGTACCAAGGTGAATGCGAATATCGGCGCTTCGCCTCATAGTGTTGATCACACGGCGGAGATGAAAAAATTAGAGTTTTGTGAAAAATACGGAGCCGATACTTTTATGGATCTTTCGACTGCCGGAAATATTGAGTCTCTTTTGCGGGCTTTTGTTGAAAAAACAGGCCTTCCTTTAGGAACGGTTCCTTTGTATCAAGTGGTGAAAGAAAAGGGGAGAGCTGATTTTGATATTTCTGATATTTTGAGGGTGATTGAGGCTCAGGCGAAAATTGGCGTTGATTTTATAACGGTTCATGCGGGATTTCGACGCGAATTTTTGCCGTTTTTGAGTGGTCGCGTCACTGGCGTGGTGAGTCGAGGTGGAGGAATTACGAAGCGTTGGATGGAGTTTCATGGTCGTGAAAATCCGCTTTTTGAAGCGTTTGATGATATTTTGGAAATTTGTAGAAAGCATGATGTGTCTTTGAGTCTTGGAGATAGTTTGAGGCCCGGATCGCTGGCGGATTGCGGTGATAAGGCGCAAATGGCGGAGCTGGCCTGTCTTGGTGAATTGACGGAGCGGGCGTGGAAACAGGGAGTGCAGGTGATGATTGAAGGTCCCGGGCATGTGCCGATTCATCACATTCAAGGGCAAATGGAAATCGAAAAAAAACTGTGTCATGAGGCGCCGGTTTATGTGCTTGGGCCGCTGGTGATTGATACCGGAGCCGGTTACGATCATATTACTGGCGCGATTGGCGGGGCAGTGGCGGGAATGTATGGCGCGGATATGCTTTGTTACGTCACTCCTGCCGAACATTTAAGTTTGCCAAATTCTGATGATGTGAGAGAGGGGCTTATTGCTTTTAAAATTGCGGCGAGGGCGGCGGATATTGCTAAGGAAATTCCTGGGGCGATGGAACGGGAAAAAGATATGTCCGTGCATCGAAAAGCGCTTCGATGGGAGGCGCAGAGTCGACGGGTTTTTGATCGCGAAAAATTTTATCGCTATCGAATGGGAAGTGGATATAAAGGAGCGGCATGCTCCATGTGCGGCGATGAATTTTGTCCGATGAAAGAATAAACGTTTCTGTTTTTATGGACATTTATTGTCTTACCGATGAGGCGTTTTTCTCTCGCATGAGCCCCCAAGATCAAGTTTCGGCATTTATGTGCGGAGGAGCGAAAATTATTCAGTTTCGAGCGAAGAAAATGTCTGATCGGGAATTTTTATCTTGCGCGAAAAAAATTCGTGTTATGACGCGAAAGGCAGGATGTTTATTTATCGTGAATGATCGGCTGGATATTGCCTGTCGTGTTTTTGCTGATGGTGTGCATTTAGGGCAAGATGATATGAAAATCTTAGATGCGAAACGATGTATTGAACATTTTTTTGCACAAAAGAACCATGTGGATGTGAAAATGTGTAAAAATTCGACAATTTTTCCGAAAATTTTTATTCAAAAATCATTTTTTTATATCGGACATTCGACGCATAGTCTTTCTCAAGCGATTTTAGCGGAGCATGAAGGTGCGGATTATATTGGCATTGGACCGGTATTTCCTACTCAAACCAAACCGGACTCTGCGCCGATTGGGATTTCCGTGGTGCGCGAAGTTCGCAAGAAAGTAAAAATCCCAATTGTGGCCATTGGGGGAATAACCGAAAAAAATGTTCAAGATGTTTTAGCGACCGGCGTCCGAATTATTGCGATGGTGACTGGGATTACTCGGGCAGAGTCGATTGAAGAGGCTGTGAGAAAGGCGATACATTTTTATTGATTTGGAATTTTTTCATTTTATTTGTGGTTTTTTATTTTTCGCTTTCTCTCCAAGCGTTTAAGAGAAAAATTGTTTCGGTTCGCAATTTTGCTCGGGCCCAGTCTTTCTGCGGTTCAGTCAACATTTCTCCGAGACCGTCAAGAATATGACGATTATTCATCTTTTCTAAAAGTTCTACACATTGAGCCAAAACCTTTTTGAATGGCATCTTGGCACGGTTCTCGACCAATTTTTTATTTATTGGCCAATTATTTTTGGCAAAAAAGTACACATCGTAAATATCGCGGCTTGTTTTCCCGATTCGTTCATACATCGCCATCAGTTTATTAGCGAACATGTCCTCTTTTACCATTACCTGCATTGAGATGCCGAGTAATGTTTTTAATTCATAGGTAGAACCAAAATCTCGACGATTCACTTCAATCTTTATATTTTGAGATTTCAAATCGTATGAGATAACAGTGATGAGGTTGAATCGTTTTATTCTTGAATCAACAATTTTCCCATAGCCCATAGCTATTTTTTGGATTTTCTCACATACTTCTTGCGTTTTCGTTTCATCGAAAAGATCGAGGTCGATATCAACTGAATTACGGGTTAAGTCATAGAACATTAAAGCGGCCGTACCACCCTT
>JACRIC010000008.1 GCA_016235915.1 Candidatus Peregrinibacteria bacterium | reverse complement strand
TTTTTGAAAATTTGCTATCATTGATGCTTGATGATCTTGTGAAGTGTTTTATTTTCCTTTTTTTCAGTTCATTCATTTCATACAACAATGACTGCTTCCATTCGTAGTGTAGAAATGCCAGATCCTGAAAGTGTTCGTGAGTTGCCGCCAGGTTTAAACAGTGGTGAATCATCTCTTTTGGCTCGTGTTTTTGGTAGAATACGAGATTTGGTTTATCGCGTGGATGCTGTGTTTCAGAAAACTGTTGGCATTCCACCGCGCGAAATTTCTTGTGATACCAAAGATTGTAATAATCCTCATTGTTGTCACGTTGATGGCGCATCTTCCGCTTCGGGCATTGAACCGGCCGCTCACTGAATTTTTATCAGTAAAGCTTCTGCCGTATTTTTTTTATTTGTTCCCAAATTTGCTTCCAGAAAGGTGGGGGATTGTTCAGTGCATATTGTCTGACCTGTTCGAGTGTTCCCGCGTACATTCCTTCTGGAATCGGGTTTTTTGGTTCTTTCAGTGTTTCGCATGTTTCCGCAGGTGTTTCCGTTGCCATGCCAAGAGCATCTGTTCCTGTTAGCACTTCTTGTATTCTTACATCTCCGTTTCCTGTGTAAAAGACATGAAATTCTTGTGGCATGTTTCGTTCATTTATTGGGTAGTTTCCGCTTTGCTTCGGTTTTTTTGAAGGAAGGAGAGTATGGTACGTATGCTATACTTTTTTCAAGAAAAAATTTTCATGAGTGAAAAATCTCAAAAAAATGACAGCGCTTTAGAATGTTTCAGCACTTTTCGGCAGAGACCCGAAGACGTGATTTACCGTGTCGAAATGGGAATGGTGAAAAAAATCGTGCTTATTTTTGGCATTATTTTCCTTTTTATTCTTGCCCTTCAGGTTATCAAAAGCAGTGTTGGCGGAAGTACCGGGAATATTTTTCAGGAGCATGTGAAAGAGGCAGTTTCCACGCCGAGGAAAGCGTTTTCTTTTGGGTGGCTGGGGACCGTTCTTCTTTTGAGCGGTTCTCCGGTATCGGCGACGGGTGTCAGCCTGTTTTCTGCTGGGTTTTTTGATCAAACGGCTCTTTTTTATCTCATTTTAGGAAGTCGTGGCGGACCTGATCTCGTGCTTTTTCTTGTGGGACTGGTGACGTATATTCGTCGCAGAACCATTCGAAGAACTCTGGGTTTAGGGCTTATAGAGTTTTTTACGACGCTTTCGGTCATTATTTTTACGGCGCTTTTTGGTCCGCTGATTTTGCGAAGTGGTTTGAATGAATCGCTTGCCCGTATTTTTGCTGGCGCCGCAGAATATACCGATTTTATCGGTGTGTATATTGAGCCTCTTGGGAAAAAAATTGTTTCCATGTTTTCATCATCCACTGCTCTTTTGGCAGGTATTTTTCTTCTTGTTGCCGCTATTTTTCTTTTTGACAAGTTTTTTTCATTTTTTGCTTTTGAGAAAAAGACGGATGAAGAAGAAAGAACGTATCTTGAAAATGAGTGGCGGTTATTCAAAAAAAATCCTGTGACCGCTCTGAGTTCTTTTATGCGAGAATTGTTTCGCAAAAAAAGTTTTTCGGATCAAATTCGTTCCAGATTTCAACGCATTCTTGCGAATCCTTTTTTTGCTTTTCTTTTGGGTGCCGTGATTACTGGCATTACCATGTCAACGGCGGTGAGTGTCGGAATTCTCGTGCCTTTTTATGCGTATAATGTCATCGGCATTCGGACCATTGTTCCGTATGTTTTGGCCGCGAATATCACCACGTTCAGCGATACGCTTTTCCTTTCGATTCTTACGGGAAATTTTCAGGCCGTGGAAACGGTGACGAGTTTTCTTGTGGCGAGCGGCATTTTCGCTCTTTTGGCCGGAATTTTTTTCAAATATTATCTGTACGGCATTTCAAGTCTGTCGCGTTTTTTCCTTGTCCGTCCTTGGCGATTGGCGGTTGTGGTGCTTTTTTCCATTCTGGTGCCGATGGGCGTGGTGTTTTTTTGAGAGGAAAAATAGCGTTCCTGTGGCGAGTATGAACAAGGCAATGAGAAGAATGAGATTTTGTTTTGAAAAAATGCTGATCGCTGTTTTGGCAATGGCATCCCGAATCGTGAATTCGAGTTTCGTATCTTCGCTTCTCCGATTGTCTTTTGGATTTATCGAGTAAATCCAGACCGTGTGGTCTCCGAGTTCTAATTCTTTTGGTGGTGCGATGGCGACACTTTGGTCCAGTGAATCCGCGAGAATCGCTGATGCAAAAATGGCGCTTTGCCATTGGGCCATGATAATGTTGCCCGGCATCGGATTTTTTATAATAATTTTCGGCCTTCTGTCCGAAGTGATGAGGCGATTTTCTGTATTGGTTCCTATTTTTTCTCCTGACAGACTTTCTATGATTGGAGCAGAAAAGGCAATGTCTGTTTGTATTGACATGGGCATCGGATCGCTTACGGCAATGATCTTCTTTGTTTCTGCATCTTGTTCTTCAATGAGGATGGAATATTCTCCGTCCAGCAACGCCGGAAATTCAAAGAGAAATTTCCCTTCTTTTTCCGTTTGTTTTTTTCCGGCGATGTATCGATCTCCGTTTGTATTGATGAGGATGAAAGTCAGCATGCTGAATGGTTTTGCCGTTCCGGAAATGAGCGGGGTGTTATCGGCGATGAGCGTCCCTTTGAAGAGATTGGTGATTGAGGGCTTGATGGGAGTTTCGAGATTCGGGATGCTTTTGCTGTCAACCGCGTTGGTGTTGTAGGAGAGGACTTCTTCGCCGTCTGTGATTCCGTCACCGTCAGTATCTTTCTTTGTTTTGTCGGTTCCCAAATAGCACTCCATCATATCGCTCAAACCGTCTGAATCGCGATCCTCTTCGCCGTTTTCAGCCGAACAGTCTGTGGGTGAGGTGTTTTCGGTTTTTGTTTCGATGTTGTCGATGATGCTCGCAATGATCGTTTCAAATGCGGTGGGTTCGTTTTCTGTTTTTTTGGATTCAGTTTTGGTTTTTGTTTCCGTTAAACTTGATCCGCCTCCAGCACTTGTTCCCGTACTGTTTTCAGCACTTGTTGTTTCTGTTGGCGTTGCTGTTGTTGTATTGATTTCTGCGGTTTTTTCCGTTGGAGTTGTTTGCGGTGTTTCGCTTGTTTGAGATCCTCCCGACGATGTTTCGAGCGGTGCGGGCGCTGGTGTTTCTGGTGCGGTTTTTGGCGAAGTTTTTTTTGTGTATGAGCCGTTTTCACCGAGGATGGTTTTTTTGGTTTTTACGATGTCGGATTTTTTTGTTGAGTCTGTGTTGGTTTTTGTGCTGGTGTCTGTATTTGAATTTTGACCTGAATCAGTGCTTGAATTGGTATTTGAG
>JACRIC010000055.1 GCA_016235915.1 Candidatus Peregrinibacteria bacterium | reverse complement strand
GAATACTTGATTTTACGCTCAGTTTCATTGGAAGTTTGTTATTTCTGCCGTTTTTTCTCGTTATCGCCATCGCGATAAGGCTCGATTCCCGAGGTCCAGCAATTTTTAAACATGCTCGAATCGGGAAGGACGGTCAGCCATTTCAAATGTACAAATTCCGCACCATGTATCAAAATGTAAAAGAAGCAGATTTTTCGCCGAGGGATATTGAGGATAAAAGGGTGACCAGTGTGGGACGATTTCTCCGAAAATCAAGTCTCGATGAGGTGCCGCAATTATGGAATGTGTTGAAAGGTGAAATGTCTCTGGTCGGGCCTCGTCCCGAAATGCCGTTTCTCGTGGAAAAATATACGAATTGGCAAAAAAAGAGACTGGATGTGAAGCCGGGAATTACCGGCCTTTGGCAGATTCTTGGTCGCAAAGATCTTCCACTTACCGAAAATATCGAGTATGATTTTTATTATATTAAAAATAGATCGACGCTCCTTGACCTCGTGATTCTTTTTAAAACCGCGGTGGCGGTGGTGACGGGCCGCGGCGCGTATTAGCGCTGTCATTGCGAGGAGCCGCCTTTTTAAGGCGGCGACGAAGCAATCTCTCAGAAAAACACCATAATAGTTCAAAAAGATTGCTTCGTCGGTCGCTTCCGCGACCTCCTCGCAATGACAATTGTCTCTTCAACTTTAAAAACGTTATGAACTCACTGAAAAAATATCTCACCCCCTCCACGCTCCTCTTCGCTATCCTCCTCGGCATTTCCGTGGTGGTCGCGGTGATCGTGAATATTGAAGTAAAGTCCTCTTTCAATATGCCGAAGCTTTTCGCGCTTCGGCTTTTCACGATAGCCGCCATCATCATTTCGGCATATCAGATGTGGCGCTCCGGCTCATTCTCCTATATAAAAACGCGTTTCAACCGGTATCTCGCGATATACAGCATTGTGATATTTTTCGTTACCATTTTTTCAGTGCAAATTGATGCGAGCATCATCGGAACTGAGGGACGTTTTCTCGGAATTATCACCATGTTCAATTTTTTTCTGCTCGCCTTTTTGACCATGAATACACTGACCACGCGAAAAAGGCTGATAATTTTCATCAGCGTTTCTACGGCGACCGCCTTTCTCTTGGCAATATATGGTTTGATGCAGAACGCGAGCGACATTGCCACCTATCCACGGCTCGCTCCAATCGTCCAAAAAATAGTTGGAGATCCTGCCCATTGGACGCAGGATCCGACTGATCGCGTCTTTGGCACCATGGGACACGCGAATCATTTTGGCGCGTATCTGGCGTTTCACATCATGCTTCTTGGAGGGCTGATTTTGACGGTAAAAAAGTGGTGGGCAAAAATTCTCATGGCAATGGCGGGTCTGATTATGTTTTCTGCCGTGATGACGACCGAAAGTCGTGGAGCTATCGTTGCGCTGGTGGCGGGAATTTTCATTTTTGCAATTTTTTCAGCAAAAATCGAATGGAATGGAATAAAACGCTGGAAATGGCCGATTCTCGGATTGTTCGTTGCGATGATTCTTGTGGTAGGTATTTTCCAGGGGCAGATTGTGGAGAAAGTGAAAAATTCCGGTCTCGGACAACGAACCATCGGCACCATTCAATTTTTACAAGCAGGCAACATTCCCGACCGCGTCAGCTGGTGGTTTTCTTCGTTCGAAATGTTTGCCGATCATCCTATTTTGGGTCAGGGGCTTTCCACCTATAAAGACGTTTACAATCTCTATCGCCGCCTCGATTACAAAGTTCCCGGGGACGAGCAGGATACCACAACGCCAGAAAGTACGCACATGGCATATTTCAATATTTTGGCGGAACAGGGAATAGTGGGATTGACCGCGTACATATTTTTCATTGGTTTTGTAGTATTTACCTTGGGGAAATTTGTCTGGCTTTCGACAACCAACATATCGACATACCACTCCATCATTATAGGTATCCTCGCCGCTCTCACGACCTATCTCGTCCAGGTGCTCATGAGTTTCGGAGAAAT
>JACRIC010000058.1 GCA_016235915.1 Candidatus Peregrinibacteria bacterium | reverse complement strand
GTAACGGGTGTTTCTGCTGATGCGGATAAGGAAAAAGTCATTCTTTCCTGGGAGGCGAATACTGGCGTCATCGATCATTATCGGATTTATTATGGAACCGATCAGTATAAGCTTGATGAGATGGTGGATACGCCGGATAATGCGACTTCTTTTTCCGTGACCGAGCTTACCGGCGGTGTCAAATACTTCTTCGCGATGGTCGCGGTGGATGATCTTGGATTGGAAAGCGAGGAGCAGAGCGCCGTGGTTTCCGCTATTCCTCTTGGGGTGGTATATCCGGATCCCGTGACCGGCGTTTCGGCAAAGCCAGAATATGGAAAAGTGACGCTTTCGTGGCTGGCGTCGAGCGATGACACCTATATTGATCACTATCGAGTGTATTATGGAACGGTTGCGGATAATCTTTCGCAGACCGCGGATACTTTTAACGGGGCTTTGCAATGGTATATTCCGGAACTTACTCCGGGCATTCCTTATTATTTCGCGGTGACGGCGGTGGATTCCGATGGGTATGAAAGTCAGACGAAAAGCGCGGTGATTGTCAGCGCTCCCTTGACAGCGCCTTTGCCCGGGCAGACGCCGGAAACGGGGCCTGCGGCGGATCTTCTCATTGTTCTTTCGCTGATTGGAGCTGAAGCGTATGTGCTTCGGAAGTATTTCGGGTTTCGTGCCGAGTATTTGAGGCAAAAAAATGTTATCGCGACACCGTCGCATTCGGATTTTTATCGGTTGTCATCGTAGAGGGCCTACACAGAAATCCAGTTTTTTTTCAAGGACAGTTTGTGTTATATTTTCACCGTCGTTTTTGTGGTTAGTTTTTTTACAGCGCCTTGTTTATGAATTTTATCGTCGTCTTTGTTCAAATTTTTTTCGAACTTTTAAGTTTCGTTGTTATCGCGAGGATTTTTCTTTCGTGGTTTCGTTTTGGAGCCGCGCCGGGACCTATTTCTCGTTTTATTATTGAGACCAGTCAGCCGATTCTCAGTATGGCCCGACGAATAACGCCGAGAACCGGAATGCTTGATTTTTCACCCATTGTTGCGATGGTGGGACTTGATATTGTGAAACGAATTATTTTGTTTTTTTTGACTGGAATCTAGCTTCTGTCGTTGTAAAGTTCAAATAGATCCCCGATCGGGAGCGGTCGCCTGAGGCGACCTTCCCGTCGAGGATGACATCTCTCATGCTTAAACTCTTCAACACTCGAACTCGGAGAAAAAATGTTTTTAAGCCGATGAAATCCGGCGAGGTTCGCATGTATTCTTGCGGACCGACGGTGTATAATTTTGCGCATATCGGAAATTTCCGGGCGTATCTTTTTAGCGATCTGCTCCATCGATATTTGACGCATTTTAAAGGATTCAATGTTCGGTGGGTTATGAACATTACGGATATTGACGATAAAACCATTCAAGCTTCGCGGAAGCCCGGAGATCCAAAAGCAAATTTGAGGGAATTTACGCAGAAATTTGAAGCTGAATTTTTGCAGGATTTGAGAACTTTGAAAATTGCTGAAAATGTGTCGCCTGACAGCGCTTTCGCTTTTTACAAAATGCCTCGCGCCACGGAACATATTCCCGAAATGCAGGACCTCATTGTCAAAATTATCAAAAATGGCTATGGATATGTGAAGGACGGCTCCATGTATTTCAATGTGCTGAAATATGCGAAAGATCATCGCTATGGACGACTACTCGCCATCGACCTTGAGCAGTTTCAGGATGGTGTTCGGATTGATGCGGATGAATATTCCAAGGAAAATTTAAAGGATTTTGCGCTTTGGAAAGAGAAAAAAGAAGATGAACCGTCATGGGATTTTTTCTTTGAAGGGAAAAATTATGCGGGGCGGCCGGGTTGGCATATCGAATGTTCCGCGATGAGTCATACATATTTGGGCGACCGCTTTGATATTCACACTGGCGGAGTGGATCTGAAATTTCCGCATCATGAAGATGAAATCGCGCAATCGGTGGCGGGCTACTGCGAGGATCCTGTGAATTTTTGGTGTCATAATGAGCACCTTCTCGTTGACAGAAAAAAAATGAGCAAATCGCTCGGGAATTTTTTTACTTTGCGCGACCTTGTGAAAAAAGGCATTGAGCCGAAATATTTTCGATTTTTGATTCTTTCCACGCATTATCGAAAGAGATTTCATTTTACATTGAAAGGGGTTGAGGCGGCAAAAACAGCCGTTTCCCGAATGCAAGAAACGATGTATAAACTTTTGGAGCTTTCGGAAAAAGGAGACGGAAGGGAAATTGGTAAAAAAAAGATGGCCGATCTTTTGAAAAAAACACATAAAGCGTTTGGAGCGGCTCTGGACGACGACCTCAATACTCCGCAGGCGGTTTCCGCGCTTTTTGATTTTTTACGAAAGCTCAATGGTCTTTTGGCGGATAATGCTGTTTCTGCTGATGGCGCCCTCGCCGCGCTTTCCTTTTTCAAAAAAATTGACATGATTTTTTCGGTTTTTTCATTTCAAAAGGAAAATCTGGAGGATTCTGTTGCTCAAAAAATCGCGCAGAGGAATCTTGCGAGAAAAAATAGAGATTTTCTTATGGCCGATACCATTCGCGACGAGCTCAAACAACAGGGCATCGAACTCGAAGATACGCCGGATGGGACGGTATGGAGGAGGCGATGAATATTTAACATTATTTCCATGAATACTAAAATTCTTTTTTCCTTGTATTAGATAGACGCAAGAAGCCATTCCCAGAGTGGCCTCATCTGTATGACCTTGCCTTCTTTTTTTATTTCTCGTTTTTCATCCCACGTGAGCACAGTCAATTTTTGCACTTTCAATTCATCACTTGCTTCCAATAATGCTTTTATTTCCCTTTGTTCAACATCAGGATTTGTCATGTCGTAGCAGACTTGTATCAATTCCATAATCTGATATCCATTTTTCATGACAAAATCTATTTCCCGATCATTCCGCGTCTTGTAATAAAATAATTCACGATTCGGTTGATTCCCTCGTTTTACTAATTCTATAAAAACAAGATTTTCCATGAGCTTGCCACTGTCAGGAGAGTGCTGGACTGCCTTTGCCGTTACGAGACCATTGTCCACGACATATGTTTTTTTGGGGGCTTTCAGTCTGGTGACGGCTTTCGTGGAATATCGATTCAAAGAAAAAAGTACATATGCTTCCGTCAGGTAACCGAGATATTTCGTTACCGTCACATCACTCTTAAAGCCCAGAACACTGGAAAGTTTCCGAGCCGTATACGGATTGGCAACGTTGTTTATCAGGTAGGATTCGAGACGGTCTAATGTTTCCGGAAAACGGACTTTATGACGCTTGATGACATCCTTGAAAAGAACGGCGTTGAACAGCACGTCAAGATACCCTCGAGGCTCTATATCCTTTGTGACCACCTCTGGATAACCACCATTCGTCAAATATTCCGTCAAGTATCCAAGCAGTTTTGCCTTTTCGTCGGCGAGTAAAAGTTTGTCGATTACCACTTCATACTGTCTGGCTTTCAAAATTTCTCTAAAATCAAATGGCAGTATTTCTATAGGAATATGCCTGCCAGTGAGATGCGTGGCGAGTTCTTTTGAGAGCAGAGATGCATTCGACCCGGTCAGCACCAAATTATGGCCTGATCGATGTAAACGATTGACGAAGAGTTCCCAATTCGGAAGATTTTGTATTTCATCAAAGAGAATGTATTGAGTGTTTCCATAGATTTGCTTGAGTTCTGAGAGCAGTTCGTCAAGATTGATCTTTTTTTCGGGAGCGAGTGATTCATCATCAAAATTACAGTATGCGAAATTCTGACCTTTGAGGAGCATTAAGGCAAAAACAGATTTCCCTGCTCGACGAGGTCCTACGATGACTTTTATGAGGTCAGAAGACATCCATTTCTGAGCATCTTTCTCTTTGACTCGTTCTATATAAGGAAGTGAAAGAAGCCGGTCTCTGTCCTGTTTTTGTTTGGAAATTGTTGTTTTGAGCATAGTATTTATATTGTAATATGCCATTTATCCTTTTTTTGCATAGTATAAGTAGTATAATATGACTCAATGAAAAAGGCAAATTTTTTATAATGGACTG
>JACRIC010000057.1 GCA_016235915.1 Candidatus Peregrinibacteria bacterium | reverse complement strand
GGGATATAAAAAAATGGTCGGAGTGGTGGGACTTGAACCCACGACCTCTAGCACCCCATGCTAGCGCGCTAGCCAACTGCGCTACACCCCGATCGGCGAGAAGGGAAATGCTCGCCTTAGAGACAAAAATACAACATTTTTGTCTCACGGCGTCTTTCGTTTCGCTCCCGCTCGCGGAGCTCGCGGTCGCTCCACTTCAGACCGCATTTCTCGCATCTGCTTAGAGAAGGGAAATGCTCGCCTTAGAGACAAAAATACAACATTTTTGTCTCACGGCGTCTTTCGTTTCGCTTCCGCTCGCGGAGCTCGCGGTCGCTCCACTTCCGACCGCATTTCTCGCATCTGCTGACATGAAAGCTACATCTCCGAATCTTGCTTCGCAAGATTGAAAGCCTCTCTTGGAACGATTCGTAAAACGAGAACGCAAAGCAAAAAGACCATGCCTGCAATACCTATGAGAGGAACAACAGGAACGATATTTTTTGTGAAAAACACAAAAACCCCCATGATGAGCGTGGCAAGAGAAATCTTCATGATGAAAATCATGTCAAAAGGGATTGACACTTGTTTGCGCGATTCAAAAAACGTCATTAAAAGAACCACCATACTGGTGATGGCGCTGATAATCCCTGCTGCAATAAACCCATACGACGGGATAAAAATAAGATTCGCGACAGTGTTAAAAACAACGCCGCAAGCATTGATTTTCAAAAGTTTCGCCTGGTTTCCGCAGGCAATCAAAAGGTATGCAAAAACCGTTGTGAGAAATGAAAAAAGCGTTGAAATCAAAAGCAGCTGAAACGCGAAATCAGCGCCAAAATACCCGGGAACATTTCCGGTTAAAAACGACTCATGCATGGAAATGCCGATAAGCTGGCGGCTGAGCAAAATCCCGCCTGTAACCAGCGGCAGGGTCATGAGAACAAGAAACTGGAATGATAAAGAAGCGATTTTTTTCACTTTTTCTTTCGATTCTTGAAAAGCTTTGGTCAGCGTCGGAAAAACGCTATTCATAAAATAGAGAGGAAAAACAGACAAAAGTTCTATCAAGGTGCTGGGATACCCGTAAATGGCGATTTCTATTTTTTCCCGAAAAAAAGAAAGCAGCAAGACGTCAAGTTTAAAATACACAGTCGAAAGAATCACTGCTGCTCCATACGGAAGCGCTTCTTTGAAAACTTTTTTCCAGTACGGAAAATGGAAACTCGTAAAAAAAGGGAAAACCCGCTTGGTGTAGAAAATAGTCATGATAAATGTGATCAATGTTCCGACAACTCCGGCGAAAAGCAGATGGAAAAACGCATAGGGAATTTTGGAAAAATTCAACACCACCGCGATAATGTATGCTGTCATGATGATTTTTCCCAAAACAAGAGCAATGGTCGGGAAAGTCATTTTGAGATGAACCTGAAGTACCGAAGAAGCGGTTGATGCCAGCATGGTAAAAACAGTCGTCACTGCTGCGATTGCAACTCCGTCTTTAACCAAAAATCCGTAATTTTCAAAAGGAATCAAAAACACCACAAGAGAAGCCGCTGCCATGAGCGTTACAATCGTCAACAACCGCATTCCGTAAATGTTTCCCATAACAAAAGATTGTTCTTCAGGGGTTTTTGTTTTGGACATTTCTCTGACTCCGATGGTGAATAAGCCAAAATCAGCCACAATGCCGAAGAATCCCAGATACGCATAAATCAGCCGATAGTCTGACGGCATTCCCTTGAATTCAGGAACCGCCTCAAGCGATGTGATATACCGCATCGTCAGGATTGAAAGAACAGCAATAATCACCCTCCCGATGATTTGAATGGCTGTGTTCCCAAGAATTTTTTTTGCAGTGGACATAATCTATAACATTGTTCCGATAAAATCTTTATGGCCGCGAACAAACTCCCAAACATCCATTTTCTTTTTTCCCTCTTGCTGAACAGTAAACAGCACCACTGCTCCTTTTATGGCTTTTACACAAACCAGAGGTTCTTGTTCTTTCACGGCTTCTGCCATGAGAAACACCGCCTCAATTTTTGGCAAGGTTTTTTGAAAAACAAACCCGGGTTGAACATCGGAATCGAGCTGTAAAAACCCAATATCCACGAGTTTCAATATTTTTTCTTGATATAAAGTAAAAACTCCGGGCCACGGATCAAACGCGCGGTATTTGTTAAAAATCTGTTCAGCGGTTTCTTTTTTCCAAAAAATACGCCCATCTTCTTTGGAGAATTTTTTACAAACGCTAGCTTGTTGAGCGTCCTGTGGTGTTGGAGTTATGCGGCCATAACGATCGAGTGTTTCCAGAAGAAGTCCTGCGCCAATGGTTGAGCATTCCTGTTCAAGCCAGGGATACATCATGTCTTTTGGAATTGGTATTTTTTTCTGTGCCAAAATTTCACCGGTGTCAACCTTCTTCGCCATGCGAACAATGGATACGCCTGTTTCTTGATCTCCGTTCAAAAGCGCTGAT
>JACRIC010000059.1 GCA_016235915.1 Candidatus Peregrinibacteria bacterium | reverse complement strand
TCAGACGATTTTTTTGACCTTCTTTGAGATTTATTTGTATGGAAAATGTGCCATAGGCTGACGTTTTTGTCGTTCCGGTCACGGTTCCTGATATTTCAATCGTGCTGTTTGCTTCGGCTGTTCCCACTATGGAATACGCATTTCCAGTCCCTTGTGTTGTTTCGGTCACTATCGGAGCGGCTGGCGCGATGTTGTCCGTTCCGCCAGCTGCCGCTAAGGCCGCTTGTTCGGCATTTTCCACGATTTCAATTTTGGTTGATGAGCTGATTTGTCCGTCTTTTTCCGCGATAATGGAAAAGAGATTGGTGCTTTCTTTCACGAGCGCGACCGTTATTTCAAAATGTCCGTTTTTGTCAGCGGTTATGGGTGAAATTTCGTAGGGACCTCCGGTGACGGTAATTTTTGCGCTGGGTTCCGTGGTTCCGGTGATTTTTTGTTTGGTGGCGTCAACCGGGGATTTTACGGGATCGATGATTGGGGCGTTTAAGGCCAGAGCGGTTTCGACACTGATGAGAAGCAGGATGGTGACGAGGAGGATTGAAGGAATTTTGCGCATTGGGAATGAATAAGTTATAAAGTTTTTAACGTTTATAATGTTTGTAAAGTTGTAGAAAAAGACTCAGCATTATAGGGTTTTTATGAATTCATCAAACAGAAAACCGGTATCTACGGGTCCCGGCGTGGCTTCCGGATGAAATTGCACGGCGCTCCAAGGAAGGCTTTTGTGCCGAATCCCTTCCACCGTTCCATCATTGATATTTTCAAACCAGACTTCCCAATCGGATGGAAGCGTTTTGGCATCCACCGCAAAGCCGTGATTTTGAGAAGTAACGTAAAGACGACTCGTCCGTAAATCTTTCACGGGTTGATTCTGTGAGCGGTGGCCGTATTTGAGTTTATAGGTTTTTGCTCCGGCGGCGATGGCGAGGATTTGATTTCCCAGACAAATTCCAAAAATCGGGATCTTTTTTCCAAGAGCAATTTGGCTAATGGCGTGCGTTTCTTTTACCGCCATGGGATCTCCCGGGCCATTACTCAGAATAATTCCATCAAATTTTAATTTTTTTTGAAAAAAATCATAGTTCCATGGGACGCGGTGCACCGTAATATTTCTTGCAAGGAGACTTCGCAGAATGTTATTTTTTGCGCCGGTATCAATAAGGATGACGCTTTTTTCTCCTTTTTTATACGTTTTTGGTTGCTTTCTGCTCACTTCGCGCACCAAATTTTCATTATTCGGATCGTAAAAAGGAAGGTCGTTTTGTTTTGACGGAATTATTTTTCCGAGCATGGTTCCTTTTTCTCGGATTTTTTGGGTGAGAGCTCTGGTGTCAATTCCTGTTATCGCTGGAATATTTTCTTCGATAAGCCATTCGGAGAGGCTTTTTTTCGCATTCCAATGATGATGATTTCGGGAATAGTCGCTCACGATGAGTCCTTTGATATGTATGCGTGAACTTTCAAATTGTTTTTCGATTCCATGCGCGTCTTTTTCATTTTTCGGAACGCCGTAATTTCCAATGAGCGGATAGGTCAGCACGAGAATTTGCCCACGATACGAAGGGTCGGTGAATGTTTCCGGGTAGCCGACCATACCCGTATTGAAAACCACTTCTCCTGCTGACGATATTTCTGCGCCAAAAGAGAGTCCGGTGTATTCGGAGGAGTCTTCGAGGATGAGCTTGATGGGAGTGAAGGTAGGCATTTTAAAAATTTTCGAATACATGATACATTACTTCAGGGTTTTTCAACAAAATTTTCACCCATGGAATTTCAAAACGCTCATATCCTTTCCGCGCAACAGCTCAATACAGAAGACATTGAAAAGATTTTGCGTATCGCTGTCGAACTGGAACCCATTGCGCAAAAAAAACTTACATCGGATCTTCTCCGAAACAAGGTTCTTGCCGCACTTTTTTATGAGCCTTCCACGCGCACGAGACTTTCTTTTGAAACGGCGATGAATCGTTTGGGTGGACGAGTGATTTCGGTCGTTGGCATGGACAATTCTTCGCTGAAAAAAGGTGAGACATTGTCCGATACGGCGCGAGTCATTTCTTCGTATGCGGATGTCATCGCCATGCGGCATCCGGATGCGGGGTCGCTTACGGAATTTTCGCGAGGAGCGAGTGTTCCTCTTCTTAATGCAGGAGATGGAGTCAATGAACATCCCACTCAAGCGCTGACGGATATTTTTACCATTGAGAAAGAGCAAGGCAGAATAAATGGCTTGACAATTGCGATGGTGGGAGATCTCAAATATGGGCGCACGGTGCATTCGTTGTCGTATTTATTGAGTCGTTTCAGTGTGAAACTTATTTTTGTATCTCCGCCGGAATTGAAAATGCCGGATACCGTGACGGCGCATCTTCGAGAAAAGGGCGTGTATTTTGATGAAACTCAAAATCTGGAGGAGGCGATTCGGAAATCGGATGTTTTGTATATGACGCGGATTCAGAAGGAACGGTTTGCTACCGAAGCGGAATATCGGAGGCATCATGGGGTGTATGTGCTCACGAAAGGGCTTATTGAGCGATGTAATCAGCATATTCTTATCCTTCATCCTTTGCCGAGATATGGTGAAATATCGTCGGAGATTGATGAATTAGCTGGCGCCGCGTATTTTCGGCAGGTCGAGAATGCAGTGGCGGTGAGGATGGCGCTTTTATATCTGCTCCTGGGAGACGGTGATAATGACTAGAACTCATTTCAAAACCTCTTTTCCCCTCCCTCGATGGTAGGGGAT
>JACRIC010000053.1 GCA_016235915.1 Candidatus Peregrinibacteria bacterium | reverse complement strand
TCAGGAATACCGCGCGATCGTGCGAAAGACAGTCGGGGTCGAGGCGCGCATGGCGCAGGAACTCCGGCGCCTCAAGGGCCTGCACCGTGCGGTTTTGTTTGGCTCCTATGCCAAAGGCGGATGGGGGCCTTTGAGCGACATCGACGTATTGCTCGTCGGCGATTTTGAGGCGATGGCGGCCTCGAAAATCCTGACCCGCCTTGAAAAGGAATTTGGCCGCGAGATCAATTCCGTTGAGATGAGCGAGATTGACTTTAGCCAGAAAAAAGCGAACCATAATGAACTCCTTGAAAGTATTTTCAAAAATCCTTTTATTGAATTGCTATGACCCTATTTGAAACGGACCATTTTCAGGAATTCCCCTATTCAAAATCGCAAACCGATGGCTATTTCCATAATGCGGAATTGGATTTTGTCAGGGCTGAAAAAGCGAGAGATCCCAATATCGCCTATCGCATCGGATACGAGTCGATCCTTAAACTGGGAATCGCCATGATCGCCGATGCCGGATACAAGGTGAAAAGCGTGCCGGGGCATCACATTAAAATTCTGGAAAAACTGGGCGAAATCCTAAAACGCCCCGACGAGATTGAATATCTGCATCGCATACGACGAAAAAGAAACATCGATTTATACGAAGGCGGCCTGGACTTTACCGAAAAGGAATCAAGCGATCTGCTGGTTTTGTGCGGGATTTTGTTCGTCGAGGCTAAAAAATGAAATCCAGACAGGTTTAATTTTATTTTGAGTTTGGAGATTTGAAGTTTAAGATTTGTTTCGGATTTCGTGCTTAGGATTTAGGATTTTAAGTTTATGCGCCACTACACCGTATCACCCGAAGACAAAGGCATGAGACTCGACCAGTATTTGGCCAAAGATAAGCCCGAGTACACCCGTTCATTTCTCCAAAAAATAATCAAAGGAGGATCGGTTTTTATCAATGACAAAAAAGTGACCAAGGCGGCGCTTAGGGTGAATGAAGGAGATGAGTTGGTGGTGATTGTGCCGTCCATCCGCGAGACTGGCATCCATGCCGAGGACATTCCGCTCGATATCGTGTATGAGGACAAGGACATCGTGGTGGTGAACAAGCCCGCGGGCATGCCCGTGCATCCGACCGACCATGGGGCGCATGTTTCCGGAACATTGGTGAACGCCCTTCTTTATCACTGCAAAAACAGCCTGAGCGGAATCGGAGGCGAGATGCGTCCTGGTATTGTGCATCGGCTGGATAAACAGACCTCTGGGCTCCTTATTTCAGCCAAAAACGACCATGCCCATCGCATGGTTTCGGGCCAGATCATGGCGCGCCACATCACCAAAAGATATATCACTCTACTCAAGGGGCATTTGACTCCTAAAACAGGTAGCATTGAAGCGCCGATTTTAAAGACTCTTGGCGAAAAAAAAGTACAGATTTCCAACCACGAAAAAGCCAAATACGCACTCACTCATTACCAGGTCATTAAATACCTTGGAAATTACAGTCTGGTTGAAGTGCGGATCGTGACTGGGAGGACTCATCAAATCCGCGTGCATTTCGCGTCCATCGGGCATCCGGTAGCCGGAGATGACCATTACGGCGATCCTTTGGACAATGAAACGCTTAAACAAAAAACAGGGCTGAGCCGCCAGTTTCTGCATGCCGCCTACCTGAAATTCAAACTGCCATCGAATGGCCAGGAAATTGAACTGGAGGCGCCGATGCCGAAAGATCTGAAAATGACGCTGAAAAAATTGGAGAAATGAATCGATCAAATCACAAAAAAGGCGCGATCCGCCACGGCGGATCGCGCCTTCTGATTTTTGATTCAACCTTATTTCACATTCGTGATTTCGATGGTGGTGTTCTGTTGGCGATGCCCCTGAACGCGGACATAGCGTTTCTTGGCTTTTTTCTTAAAAACGCGGATTTTGTCGTCTTTTCCGTATTCCTTAATGGAGAATTCAACGCTGGATGCGGGCAAATAAGGAACGCCCACTTCCACCTTGGAACCTTCGGCCTTTAAAAGGACTTTATCGGACTTCATTTTGTCGCCCGCCTTGTGGTTTTTAATCTTTTCGACCGTGAGCATATCGCCCTTCTTTACTTTGTGCTGATTACCTTCGATTTCGACAATTGCGAACATAGTTTCTGATTAAGGGATTATTTTTGCCCAGTGACTTTAGCAGTTTCATCGCTTTTGGTCAATGTTTCTTTGAAAACTGAAAAACTGAAAAAACCAAAACTGTAAAATAAACTTCAAAAACTTAAAAACATTATAAACAAAAAGTTTGAATTTAGTTTTTTAGTTTTTCATGTTTAAAACGTTTATTTTTCAGTTTTTCAGTTTTATGGTTTTTCAGTTTAATTAGGTATCTTACCTTGCAAATTTTGCCGAATACATAGAAGATATACCAGAATGAAAATAACACCATCAAAATCACCGACTTACGAGGAAAAAATCAAACAAGAGGGCGCTTTTTGGGATAAAGAAGTGGCCAATTTAATGGAACGTGGTTTTGATTTTGAGAATCGTGAAAATTTCAGGGCTAAAAATGCCATTTTAATCTGGGAAGATTCATTTCTGGAAGGATTGATCCGCGGCCCCTATAAAAATGAAATGATCGCCGTGGCCGCCGCCACCAAAGGGCCTGTTCTTGAACTGGGGTGCGGAACGGGCTGGCTTTCACGAAAAATTGCCTCTCACGGAGTGGAAGTGACCGGATACGATATCGCCGAAAAAAACATCCGGCTCGCCAATGAATTCGCGGCCAAGCAAAGGCAGAAAGATCCCTCTTCCGGCGCCATAAAATTTGAAATCAAAGATTTGAATTATGCCGAGTTGCCACCTGACCAGTTTGGCGCGGTTGTGGTGTGGGATTCGCTACATCACTTGCCTGAGATGGAAAAAATCTGCGAGCAGATTAAAAAAACACTTCGTCCGGGCGGCGCTTTGGTTGTTTGGGATCATATTGATCAATCGGGCGTCCGCGGAGCGCTGAGCAAATTGTTCACTTTATTTTTCTATTTAACCGTTCCCACGTGGGAAAAATTTTCCGAGAAAGTGAGATATGTCATGAATCGACTGAGAGGTAAAATACCCTCGGAAGAATCCCCTTTTGAAGACGCCGCCAGTCATTCGCTGGAAGGACTTCTCAAAAAAAATTTTCGCATTCAAAAAAAATCCAATCCTATCGCTTTTATCGGGTTTTTTATCGCTCGGATCAGGCCGACCATCAAAGGTTATAAGATGCTCATCAATTCATTGATCTGGCTTGATAGGACACTGTGCAAAGTGGGCATCCTGAAAGGCGAATACGTTTATATCGTCGCAACGAATGAAAAAGAATAGTTTTCTTATTTTCGGCAATTATGGCGCTAAAAACTTTGGCGATGAGCTGGTACTGAAAGGAATCATCGAAATTCTGAAAAATTCAGGCATCAGCGAGGAGCAAATGCGCGTTCTTTCCGCGGATCCAGTTGAGACTCAGAAACTGTTTGGAATAAATAGCTATTATGTATTTCCCACGGGCTTCAAATCCCTATTTCGATTCACACTCCTAAAAACTCTTAAATTCTATCGCCAAAGCGGCTGTGTGCTATTTGGCGGAGGAACGTTATTTACGGATGAAAACCCCAAAACCATCTGGATTTCCGGGATTCAGATTCTTCCCGCGGTTTTAATGCGTAAAAAGATTATCTGTTTTGGCCAAGGTGTCGGTCCGATCCGGGGCACAGTGAGTAAGCGCTTTGTAAAATGGCTTTTTAACCGATTCAGCTCCATTTTGGTGAGAGACGAGGAATCCAGACAAAACCTTGAAAGTATAGGGGTAACAAAAAAAATCCAGATTGTTCCGGATCCCGCGCTATTCCTTGAGACTGAAAAAAAGATAGCTGAAAACAATAAATCCCCTAAAGAGGTTTTGTTTTCCCTGCGCGAATGGCCTTTGCAACCTGAAAATTTTACAGATCAGATGGCCGCCTTTGCATCGTGGATTTATCAGAAACACAATCTCCAATCCCATTTGCTGGTTTTTGGACAGCGCGATGGCGACAAAAAATTGGCCGAGTCCATCGCCCATAAAATTCATGATTATCGAGCCCCTGTTACCGAGGTAACGATGACAAATTATCGCGATTTATTTTCGCGCGGGCTTAGCGCTGTAAACTGCCGTTTCCACGCGAATATCTTATCTTTTATGGCGGGCATTCCTTCTTTGGGCATTCCTTATGAAACAAAGATAAAAAACCTGTATAACATTTTTGGGGTGAACGAACTCATCATCGAATCTTTTGATCTGGATTCGCTCAAAAAACAATTCGATCATCTTCTGGGCAATTCTCAAACTATTTCTGAGCTTTTGCTAAAGAAAGGAAAAACGCTTCACAGGCAGACACTTTCTGTTTACAAGCAACACCTGACTGAGGAAAATTTTAAAACTGAAAAAACCAAAACTGAAAAATAAACATTTTAAACATGAAAAAATAAAAAATCCCTCCTGACAGAATCAGGAAGGATTTTGGGTGGTTAAATGGAATTAGGCGGCGGGCTTTTCTTCGGCTTGAGCCTTTACCTGAACGCCTTCATCAACCGCGGCCTGTTTGGCGGCTACTTCAGCATCCGCGACCTTGCGTTTTTCATCGGCCAACACAGCCTCTTGAATCAGGGCTTCCATCCTGGCTTCTTCATCGGCGCGCTCCAAGTCTGTCACATGGTGTTCATGCAGACGGGCGGATTTACCGGATCTTTCACGCATGTAATACAATTTGGAACGGCGGACATCCCCTTTTTTCTTAACCTCGAATTTGGCGATATTGGAAGAATGGAGCAAAAATACTTTTTCTACTCCAATTCCCTCTACCACTTTGCGGACAGTGATGTTTTTTTCGACGCCTTCGCCATGCCCCACTTTAATAACCAGACCTTCAAAAATCTGGATGCGCTCCTTGAGAACGTCCTTTTCCTTGCCTTCCTTGCCTTCCTTGACCATTTCCTTGATCTTCTGGTGGACACGGACGGTATAC
>JACRIC010000054.1 GCA_016235915.1 Candidatus Peregrinibacteria bacterium | reverse complement strand
GCGTGGAAATCCATTTCAGCACGGTTTCATAATGAGCTTTCAGCTTTGAAAGAGCATGGAATTGCCCTTTTGCAGAGGCCGCATCCTGCGCCATTTCAATAAAACCCTTCAACATTTCATCCGACTCTTTGCCTTGCAGATTTTTCAACGATTCAAAAAAACGAGTTTCGTAGAGCGTTTTTGCCTCGATCGCATTCGTAAATCGCACTTCCAGAAGAGGAATCAGCGCGGAAATTTCAGATGCAATCTTTCGGCCTTCATTCTCCTGTTTTATCAACACTGCTAAATAATTCCCCAAAGCTTCTTCTCGATTTCTGGATTGATCCAACAGGCGGAAAACATCCGTTTTCACCGTACTGCGCATTTCACGTAAAAAATTTACTTGCTGAACAAAACGCTCCTGCCAACGCTCAGCGAAATATCCGAGCTCATACGCAATCGCCAAAGGCGGATTTGGAAAATGTAAAAACGATCCGGGCTCTTGCCCGAGCAATATCGCAAATTCCAGCGACTCCGGAAAAACGACAAGAGGTTCTGGTGAAACTTCAGACGGAGCTTCGGTCTGCGAAACGCCTTCTTCAGCAGGAATTTCCGAAAACTTCTGCAGAAAAAACCGATACCCTTTCATTCCGCCGAAAATCAGCGAAAAAACCACCACAATAAAAATCAGACATCCAATAACATAAGAACGAATGGTCTGCATGCTGATTCCCGATTCCGTCAAAGTATGCTTGATTTTTTCAAAAAAATTATCGGAAGGATCGTCAAACGGCGCAGGAGTCGGCTCCGAAACAAGTTGAGACTCTTCGCTCGCATGAACTTCCTTCGACGCATCGCCTTTCACTTCTTGAGACAGCGAAATAACTTCTCCTTCTTGCACATTTTGCGCCGCGTTTTCAAAAAAACTCTTCGCGCTGGAATCCGGCGCTACGGGTTGTGCGGCAAACACTTCTTCATCATCTTTTTTCTGATCAAAAAAAGAAGAACTGCTGAAACCATTGGAAATTTTTTGGTCGTCCATAGGAGATCCTTGTCATTGCGAGGAGGCCGCCAGCGGGCGGCTAACGAAGCAATCTCAATGCGCGCGCATGAAAATTGCGCCTATCCTATGATTTTATCACAAAATCGAGAATTTTGGAAGCGGCCGTATGTTTAGAAAAACGGTGAAAAGAGGGTTTATTGGTCAAAGTAACAAAAGCGCAACGAATCTCATCACTGCCAAAAGTTTCTGGCGTATTTGCGACTATCATATCAAAATGCTTATTTTTTAACTTTTTTCGCGCATTTTCGATAATATTTTCAGTTTCAAGGGAAAAACCGATAATTTTTTGATGCGTTTTGGAAAGAGACAATTTCTCTGCGATATCCACGGTTTTTGTAAAAGTCGGATGAAACGCCGTAGATTTTTTTAATTTTGAATGAGAAATGCCCTGCGGCCGAAAATCCGTTACCGCGGCTGAAAAAATACACGCGTCGCAGAATGGAAAAAATCGCTTGGTAGCCACATACATCTCGTCAGCGGTTTTTACCGAAACAATCGAAACTTCCGGCATGCCACGAACAAGATTCGACACATTTTCAGCCACTTGACCGCTCACGACCGTGACATCTGCTCCACGATGCCACGCGTTTTGCGCCAAAAAATACCCCATTTTGCCGCTGGACCGATTCGAGAAAAAACGAATAGGATCAATCGCTTCAAGAGTCGGCCCCGCGGTAATGAGAATTTTCTTTCCTGAAAAATCCTGAGAAGTCACCGCGCGAACCATCTCATGAAACAGCCGATCAAGGTTCGCCATCCTCCCCTCACCGATTTCACCACAGGCAAGCTCACCCTCTTCGGGATCAATAATATGGTAACCAACTTTTTTCAATTTCCGACAATTTTCTTTCACAATTAGATTTTTCCACATGCGAGTATTCATGGCCGGCGCGAAAAAAATCGACATGCCGTGCCCTGCAATAAGAGCGGTAGAAAGCAAATCATCGGCAATGCCATTCGCGACCTTTCCGAGAATATTCGCGGTAGCCGGAGCCACGAGGAATGCATCAGCTCCGCGAATGAGATTGAGATGAGGAAAAGCAACGGAACGGTCACCCTGAGCCTGTCGAAGGGCGACCGTTCCCTCTGTCATTCCTGACAGGAAGGTCGCCTCAGGCGACCGCTCCTGATCAGGAATCTCTTCCGAAAAAAGAGACAAAGCCGGCAAAACACCACTCACCGCATAAAAAAGCTCCCGCGACACGAGCTTCGCCGCATTTTCTGTAAGAATGACACGCACTTCCGCCCCTTCCTTCCGAAGTTGTCGTATAAAATCGCACATTTTATACAGCGCGACACCGGCGGTAATACCAAGAACGATTTTTTTTCCCTGAAAAAACATGGGAAAAGAAAACTTTTATTCAATACACTTGATTATGAGTCCCTATTCTTAAAAGAAGAATGGTCCCTTTATGCAAAACCCGATAGATAACACGAATGTCTCCTGAAACAGAAAACGCTCGTTTCCCACTCAAATCGCCAACCAAAGAATGATCTCTTAAAATCGGTTCTGTTGGATTTTTCAAAAATATCAAAAACCGTTCAGCAAATCGCTTCTTCATATTTTCTGAAAGTATTGTAAAATCCTTTTTAAAATCTTTATGATAAAGAGCTTTAAGCATTCAATTCTCTCAAAATTTGATGCCCAGTTTTTCCCTTGGGCTTACTTTTTCTCAATTCCGCAAGAGCTTCCTTTTCTCTCCTGAGAATCTCAAGTTCCTCTGCTTCAGTCAAGCCATTGAGGGTAAACATTGCTTTTTTTTCTTTCCGAACGACCTCGGTCAACGTGAGTTTGATATAAGAGGTCACCGGAATGCCTTTATATTCGGCAATTTCGGACAAATCTTTTTTCAAAGACGGATTCACTTTTAATTGAAGGAGTTGAGAAGACATAGGCATATAAAAGTATTACTAAAATAGTATTTCTGCATATTCAGTATATCATGCCATATACCTAAACAGCAATACCTAATACGATTCACTCTCCGCCGGATAATCCCCATTCCTCACATCCTCATTATACCGCTTCACCGCAGAAAAAATAGTTTCAGAAAGATCGGCGTACCGACGCACAAATCGCGGACGAATATCCGATGAAAACCCGAGCATATCGTGCGAAACCAGAATCTGCCCATCGGCATGCGGCCCCGCGCCAATTCCAATCACCGGAATGGAAAGAAGCTCGGTCACCTCACGGCCAAGATCAGACGGCACACATTCCAAAATAAGTGAAAATGCGCCGGCAGATTCCAGAGCCTTCGCTTCGTCCAAAACACGTTTTCGAGAATCCGAATCCCCCCCTTGGACAGTATATTTTGTGACCTCTTGCGGTTTTAATCCCGTATGCCCCATGACAGAAATACCCGCTTGGCACACCGCTCGCACACTCTCGGCTTTCCCCTCGATCTTCACCGTGCGAGCCCCAGTTTCTTCACACGCCCTCCGACAATTCTCCACCGCCTTTTCTGGCGTGTCGCAGGTCCCAATCGGCATGTCAATCACCACCAAAGAACCTTTATTACCACGAACAACCGCTTGCCCGTGCCGAATCATGTCGTCGAGCGTCACAAAATGGGTATTGCGATACCCGAGCACCACCATCCCGAGCGAATCCCCCACCAGCAAAATATCAACGCCCGCTCGGCTCAAAATCTTCGCCATCGAATAATCATACGCGGTGAGCGCGGTAATTTTTCGTTTTCCTTTTAATGTGCGGATGGTTTCTGGCATAGAAAATTTCTATGGAAAGTTCTTGGCACTTTCTATACAAAGATTTAGAGCTATGCAGAGTTGTTTTATATTTGATATGTTCATTTTATTGACTAAGCGGTACGTCCCTACTGGGGGTCTTTTTTATTTTCTTAAAAATAGCGGGATCATCAAGATACGTTGTGGAAATATACTGAACAATAAGCTCCGCGTCAACATTGCCTTTTATTTCTCCATCTTTATTTTGAAGAGTTTCCTTGAAAACAAGCTTATAACCACACCGCTTCAAAAAATCATATAATGGCTGATGGATCCCAACAAAACCAATAAATACATAAACGGCTTCCGGTCTATATTTATCATTCAAATAACGATAAAATCTGGCATAATCCAGTTCTTCCGTTTCAAACTTCATACTCCTATAAAGATTTGCACCATCTATATAAATTCTGGTTTTAGCATTTATTTTCATAGAAAGGTTTATAGTGTGAAATAAATGAATTGAAACCTTGTCCAGCAACGGCCAATTGTTGCATTTGCTGTATATTTTCCAAGCCTGCGCTTGTATTGGTATAGGTATAAAGAGTCCAATAACCTGAAGCGAATTTCACCTTAATATAACCATCGCCGTTTTCATAGGCAATGACATGAGATTGTCCGCTGAAATTTTTGTATTGTTGCATGGGATAATGGCAAAATTACATCCCCGCCCCCACCGCCGACACATATTCCGCATTTTTTGGAACAACCATCTTGACACTATACATTTTCCCGATTGATAGAATAATATCAAGAATTTCTTCAATGCGAGTGAGTTTTCCTGTTAAAATAATATGTTTCGCCTGCACACTCGCTGCGGAAAAAACCGCCAAAACCCCAATCGTCTGACCGATAAAATTCACGATTCCCGCCGCCAGATCATTTTTATGAAAATCAATGGGCCGCGCGAGTTTCCCGAAATGAGAAGCGGTAACATCCGCTGAAATCATGCCAATGCCACTCCCCACAATATCCCCCACCGACAAATCCACTTTTCGCGCATCGCCCCGACGAAAACGCTCAAGAAGATGAGGAATATCCGTTTCTCCCAACATCTCACGCGAAAGACCAAGAAAAGTTCCTCCTCCCACACCCGTTCCACCGATATGACGACACATCAATTTTCCTTTTGTGGCACGAACATGCACCATGCACGTTCCCGTTCCCATGCTCACCACAAGAAAATCGCCATCCGCCACTCCGCTTTCTTCGCGAAAAAGGAATACCCCGCCGCGCCCAATAGCTTCAATTTCATCAACTTTGGAAACGGAAATCCCAAAAACCTCATCAGGGAAAATGCGACTTTTTCCACCGGTCACACGGATTCGCGAAATACCGGTAATATCTTCGCCAGACTCACGAAAAAACGCGGAGAGATCATGCGTCGCTATATCCAAAGATTCAAATGTTTTTATTGTGCAAATTGTACCATTTTTTATACGGACGCTGTCCACCGTGGAAGCCCCGAAATCGAGAGAGAGAATCATGGAACGCTTTATAAAAACTATACCAATAGTAACGCATCGAAAAACAATTCCACAACCTTTTTCCTCTCCTGCCAAGAAAATTTATAAAAAACCATTTAATTTCATCTGTTTTTCAGATACAATTCCATCAACTCGTTAATAACCAATAACGAATAAATAATAACCCAATACATCAAATGCCCATCGAAATCATCGCCATCATCGTGAGCCTGCTCTCACTCGGTTACGCCGGCCTGCTCATCCGAAACGTCCTCAATCAAAACAGCGGCACCGCCTCCATGATGGAAATCGCCTCCGCCATTCGCGAAGGAGCCAATGCGTATCTGCACCGCCAGTACAAAACCATTGCGGTCTTTGCCATAGTGATTTTCGCGCTTCTTGGCATCCTTTTGCCTCAAGGAGAATATAAAGGAAGCATTCTCATAGCAATCGGATTCCTCGTTGGCGCTATTTTTTCGGGACTGGCCGGATATATCGGCATGGCAACAGCCGTTCGCGCCAATGTCCGCACCGCTCACGCCGCAAAACTCGGACTCGCCGAAGCGTTAAGTGTCGCATTTAAAGGCGGATCGGTCACGGGACTCTCGGTAGTAGGACTCGCGCTCCTCGGAGTCAGCGGCTTTTATTACATTTTTAAAACAAAACTCGGAATTCCTGTAAGCGAAGTGCCAAACTTGCTCATCGGATTCGGCTTTGGAGCCTCGCTCATTTCTCTTTTTGCTCGTGTGGGAGGCGGAATCTTTACAAAAGCGGCTGATGTCGGCGCTGATCTCGTCGGAAAAATAGAAAAAAATATCCCAGAAGATGATCCTCGAAATCCCGCGGTAATTGCAGATAATGTCGGCGACAATGTGGGAGACTGCGCGGGAATGGGAGCCGATCTTTTTGAAACCTACGCGGTAACACTCATCGCCGCCATGATACTCGCGGCAGGAACCCTCACGGAAAAAACAGCGACGGCAGGCATTGAACTTCCACTGCTTCTTGGAGCCATAGCGATCGTGGCATCCATTATCGGAACCTTTTTCGTCAAACTCGGGAAAAAGAAAAACATCATGCATGCCCTCTATAAAGGAATGGCGACTGCAACGATCATTTCGGCGATCGGCTTTTATTTTGCCATCGATTTCCTCATTGCCGATATACGAATTTTCCTCGCGGCTCTCGTGGGACTGCTTCTCACCATTGCCATAAACGTGATTACGGAATTTTACACCTCCACCAAATATTCACCGGTGAAAAAAATAGCCAAAGCATCTGAAACCGGAGCGGGAACGAATGTCATTATCGGCCTTGCGGTGGGACTTCAAAGCACCATGCTTCCCGTTCTCGCGATTATGACAGCAATCGGACTTGCCTACTATTTCGGCGAAACTTCGTATTTGGAAAATGGTATTTACGGAAT
>JACRIC010000006.1 GCA_016235915.1 Candidatus Peregrinibacteria bacterium | reverse complement strand
GTATCAATGTTTTTTTTTTGATTCCAAAACGCTTTTACTAAAAAAAACGCGAAATACGTCATTTGACAAAGGCGTTCTTGCGAAACCCACAAAATGAAAAAATTTTGTAAAATTTTTTTTTACCCCGAGAGCATATAGTGCCGGAAAAACTTTCAGCTTTGCCAGATCTCCAGATGCGCCAAATATCGTGAGAATGAAAGGTGGAATTTTTTCTTGGGAATTCATGAGCATAAATGACGGTGGTTTTTACTATAGCAGATCACCATGGTGTATGAAATGTTCCCGTGCGGTCAATTCTTTCATAGGTATGAGCGCCAAAGCGGTCCCGTAACGCTTGAATAAAATTCGCCGACAGTTTTTCGCGGGTCATTCCGAGAAAATATTGAAATGAAGCCGAAAGCGCGGGCGTCGGCACTCCGTATTCCATTGCTGTTTTAATGATTTTTTTTATATCCGGCATCGAAACAGAAAATTCGTGCCGTATTTCGTCCAGCTCCATTGGATGCTTTTGGGGATTTTTTTTCAACGCTTTGCGACATATTTCCAAAAGCTTCGCTCGGATAATACAGCCACCTTGCCAAATCCGTGTCACTTCGGAGAGATTTATTTCCCATCCGTATTCTTTTGATGCCGAGATCATCAATTCATATCCCTGAATATATGCCAAAATATTTGCGCCAAAAAGCGCGCTTTCCAATTCGTGAAGAATTTTTTCCGTCATGACTGCTTTCTTTTTTGGTCTCGGAAATTTTTTTGCCAATGTCATGCGAAGATCTTTTTCTGCTGAAATATGCCGCGCATCGAGAGCAGAAGCGATGGTTGGAACTGGAACTCCTTTTTCCGCGGCAGAAATCACTGTCCATGCTCCCGTTCCTTTTTGCTCTGCCGTATCCAGAATCGCATCGATAAGAAAACCTTTTTTTAGCGGATCCTTTTTCTTCAAAACTTCCGCCGCAATAGTCAGAAGATATGAATGAAGTCGATTTTTTCCCCATTTTTCAAAAATATTTGCAATTTCAGGAGCTGACATTTCATAGACCAATCGCAAAATATCGTATATTTCTGCCAAAATCTGCATGAGTCCATATTCTATCCCATTGTGAACCATTTTTACGAAATGACCGGAGCCGTCCGGTCCGATATATGTCACGCAGGGATTTCCTGAAAAATCTTTTGCAGAAATACTTTTTAAAAATGGCAGAAGCGCTGTACACGCTTTTTTATCGCCGCCCGGCATGAGACTCGGCCCCGTTAATGCGCCTTTCTCTCCGCCGGAAATTCCGCAACCAAGAAAATGAATCCTTTTTTTGTGCAAATTTCGTACGCGTTCCGTCGTATCTTTATAATTCGAGTTTCCCAAATCCGTAACAATATCTCCTTTGCCCAAAAACGGTTCGAGTTTTTTTACTATTTCATCGACTCCTTCCCCCGCTTTGACCATGAGTAAAATTTTTCTTGGTTTTTTTAATTTTTTCACAAATGTTTCGATTGTTATTTCACCCGTGATATTTTTATTGCCGAATTTTTTAAGAAATTGTTTTGTTTTTTCTTCGGTTCTATTGAAAACAACGATGTTCCAGCCTTTATTCGCGATGTTTCTCGCGAGATTGGCGCCCATGATGCCGAGTCCGATAAGGCCGAGATCTGCGTTTGACATAGGTTCCTTAAATATTTTTTATGACATCTCGTATATGCTCCCAAGAAATTCCTGCCGATGAATAGAGCTCCTCAGGTTTTCCCGAAAACTGATACCGCGTCACTCCGAGAGTTTTATAGCATTGTACTTCGATTTTCTTTTCGAGAAGCTCTTTTGCGAGAGATCCTCCAAGACCGGAATAGGGATTATGGTCTTCCACCGTGATCACTTTTTTTGTTTTTCGAATGGAATTCATGAGAGTTTCATCAAATTTTTTCATAGAACTTACGGCGATCACGGCAATAGAAGCAGACGGATTTTCTTTCAAAATCGCTGATCGCGCCTGAAGTGCCACCGTCACCATTGAACCGCATGCGGCAATGGTTATATCGGCGCCGTCATGGAGACAATCGGTTTTTCCGTATTCATATTGATATTTTTCGTCATAAAACGGAGTGCCGTCTTTTTGCGTTATTATCGGCAGTTTGTGCCGCCCCATTCGCACATAAAAATTTCCGTAATGTCCGGCAATATACCGAATAATTCTGTCCGTGTGATTCGGATCGGCTGGCTCGATCACCATGGTATTGAAAAATCCTAAAAAAGACCCTGCGTCATCGATTGCTTGATGAGTTGGACCATCCTCTCCGACGGAAAGACCGCAGTGCGTGGCCACCATTTTTACATTTGTGTCATTGATGTCGTTCACGCGGGCCTGATCCTTGGCTCGGCTGGTCATAAATGCGCCGAATGTCGAGGCAAAAGGAATCATCCCTTTCAGACTTAAACCTCCCGCACAAGAAACCATGTGCTGTTCCGCGATTCCACATTCAATATGCTGATCAGGGAGCTCTTCGGCCACATATTTTGTCATCACGGAACCTCGAAGATCCGCGCTCACTGCTATGATATTTTTATTTTTTTTGGCCAGATCGAGGAGCGCTTTTCCATAGGCCGTGCGGCAATCGGTCATAACTTCTGCGGTGTAGAGAATCGGATTGCCGCAGTCGAGCGGTATTTGCGAAAGAGACGGTGTGAAATTCGGTTTTTCTGGATGCCATTTTATGGATGTGTGGAAATTTTCGATGAGTTTTTTTTCCGTTTCCGTGAGTTCCAGATTTTTCAGGGCAATGTCCGCCTGCTCGGGTTTTGGGGCGTTTCCATGCCACATCGCACTCTGTTTTTCCCCTTCAGCTTCCATAAAATCCACTCCTTTTCCCATGATAGTGTGGCCGATAAGAACGGTTGGTTTTTCTTTCTCCTGATAGGCTTCGGCAATGGCTTTCCACATGGAGTTAAAATCGTGACCATCCACCTTTTTCACATTCCAATCCGCGGCCTGAAATGTCTTTGAAAGATCGATTGGCATAATATTTGAGATACTGTCCGTCAGCTGAACTTTATTTTCATCAATAAAAAGAATGAGATTGGAAAGAGAATATTTTCTTGCAAAATGCATCATTTCATAGACCTGACCTTCCTGACACTCGCCGTCTCCCGCGAGAACAAATATTTTTTTTAATTTTTCCGCGATGGCAAATCCCGTTCCCACCGAACCTCCGATTCCCAGCGGACCGGTTCCATACAAAATTCCCGGAACATGCCGCGTAATGTGCCCTTCATACGGGCTTCCTGCCTTTCTGAATGAACGTATCACTTCGTCTTTCGGAATATACCCGAGCTCGGAGAGTACGCTGTACACCGCCGGTGAAATATGTCCGTGAGATACCACGACATCTTCGCCTGTCTGACTCACGATGAGTGTGTAAATCAGTGTGAGATAATCCATGCTGGAGAGAGAGCCTCCCGGATGCCCGGACAGCGAATTTTTCAACATTTCGATAACGGTTTTTCTGCAGGACTTTGCAAAGGCGTGGAGAAAGTCGAGAATGTCTTTTGCAAGTGGTTCGCCGAGCTTGGGAAATGATTGAGATATTTGGTTCATATTTTATTATGGTGAGATAGCCGCAAGCGCGGCGCCTTTGCGCGAACGCTCAATTCAACATCTATTTTTCTAACAACATTTCCCGTGTCAATTCTTTCGATCGATCGACTCCGGGTTGATCAAAAGCATTAATCCTCAAAAATTCTCCAAGAAAGGCGATAGAACCTTCAAAAAGCATAAAAAGCGCTCCAAGATTTTCCGGATTTATCTTGTCAATTTCAATAATCATCGATGGCCGTTTATTTTCAGTTAAAGATTTTACCGTGGCATCCATTTCAACATGCATCAGCTTTCCAAATGTCGAGCCGCTTAAAAAATTGACCGTTTCATCGTGATGATGACAAGCTGGGACTTTAATATCTAAGCCAAAATTCGCCAATGCCAAAAATATAAAAAATTTATCATTCGGGCCTTCGTTATACAGCTGAGACTGGGAATGTTGATCGGTCACGCCAAGAGCGGCAACCGGCGTTAAGCCCGCATGAATGAGTTTCCCATCGAGAGAATGTGCCTTGCCGATGCTTTCCGCAAGAAGTTGGCGGTACCAGTCCGCAAAACGGAACATTTTTTGCGAATACGGCAGAATGACGGTGATTGTTTTTCCTTTTTTTGACAAAAGATATTGAAAAGTCGCTATTTGAAATGACAAATTTTCTTCCCATTTTTCGGAAAAAAATTTATCTCGCATGTTCCGCGCTCCTTTCAAAAACTTTTCAGTATCAATGCCTATGATTGCAGAAGGCAAAAGTCCAACGGCTGTCAAAACTGAAAATCTTCCTCCGACATTTTCAGGAATATCGAAAACCGGAATTTTCTCTTTTTTGGCGATATTTCTTAAAAAATCGGCATTTTTATCGGTAATAATGACGAAATGTTCGTTTATTCGCCGTTTTTTTTGCTCCAACAGATTTTTAAAATGGGAAAATTGCGCCAAAGTTTCCGGAGTTTTTCCCGACTTTGTCACCACAATCCACAGCGTTTTTTTGCAATCAATGACATCCTCGATTTCCGCAAGAAGATTTGGATCAACGTTGTCGAGAATGTAGAGTTTTGGCGTTTTTTTCTTTAAAAGTTCATTTTCGAAAAGATGTTTCATCGCCGACGCAATGGCAATCGTCCCGAGCGCAGAGCCTCCGATTCCCAAAACCACCACGGATTCGTATTTCCCTTTGATGCTTTTTGCAAAAGCCACATACGGAGCGTCCGATTCATCAATAATCTCATAAAATCCTTGATTCCTCATCCGAATTCGCCGCAGGTATTCGCGAATTCTCGGTTTCACTTTTTCAATCTCGGCGGGAGAAAGTCCGTGATTCGCGCCAATTTTTTCAAGAAAATTATTTTTTAACGTGAGCATTGGTTCTTACTGCAAATTTTTTACTTTTTCCCAATCGTCCCGGAACAGAGAAATTCCTTTGTCCGTCAGCGGATGCCCAATGAGTTTTTCCAAAACCGCCGGCGGCATGGTGGCAATATCCGCGCCGATTCGAGCCGCCTCAATCACATGCCGTGGATGGCGAATGCTTGCGACCAATATCTTTGTTTCGTAACCATAATTCGCATAGATTTCGACCATCTCCGCGATAAGCGCCATGCCATCTTCCGAAATATCATCAAGACGTCCGATAAAAGGACTCACCAACGTGGCTCCTGCTTTCGCGGCCAAAAGCGCTTGTCCTCCTGAAAAAACAAGCGTCATATTGGTATGAATGCCTTCTTTTTTTAAAATGCCTACCGCCTTCAATCCATTTTCATTCATTGGCACTTTCACATACACATTTTTGTGCCAATGCGCATATCTTCGCGCCTCTTTCAGCATTCCGGGAAGATCAGTGGCGATAACCTCACTCGAAATCGGTCCGTTTACGATCTTGGCAATATCTTTTATGCGTTTTTCCAGCGAAACTTTTTCTTTCGCGATAAGTGACGGATTCGTCGTCACTCCATCCACCACTCCCCAAGCAGCATACTTTTTAATTTCATCAAGATTGGCGGTGTCAAGGTAAAAATCCATGGTTTCATGAAAAGAATCAGCACATTCATCATACTGAAAAAATAAATATTCTTCAAATAAAAGAGGGTGGGGCTTTCCCTTTCGTCCTGCCTCCGCATTGACCGTCTAAATGCTCGCTTCTTCTGATAACGCGATTGGCAGACGCGTTATCAGATAGTCGCTCGCATGGACGGTTCCCAATTGCTCGGCAATGTCCTCAAGGGAAAGCCCCACCCTCTTTTTTTGACCTTTGATATTTCTTTATTCCCACTTCAGCGCCCCAGCCCCTTGATATTCTGTTACCCGAGTCTCAAAAAAATTTTTTTCCTTTTTGAGATCGATCATTTCGTTCATCCACGGAAAGGGATTTTCCGCATTCTGAAATTTTTCGGGAAGGCCGATTCGCGTCAGCCTCCGATTCGCAATATATTCGAGATATTTTTTAATGACATCTGACCGAAGACCCATAATGCCTTTTGGCAGAGCGTCAGCGGCGTATTCACACTCCAAATCTACCCCCGCCACGATATTGTCCGTTATTTTCTTTTGAAAATCCGAAGTCCAAATTTCAGGATTTTCTTCGACAATCGTATTAATGAGATCGGCTCCAAACGCCAAATGCACCGTTTCATCGCGTAGAATGTACTGAAATTGTTCACCGACGCCCACCATTTTACTTTGCCGGAGGAGTGAAAGCATCATGGCAAATCCCGCATAGAAAAAAATTCCTTCCATAATGACGTAATATCCCACTAGATCGTGCACAAACCTTTGCATATTTTCTTTTCCTTCCGTTGAAAAATGGGGATCCAACACATTTTGAGTGATGTTCACCACAAATTCATCTTTTTTTTGAATGCTCGGAATGGTGTTGTACATATTGTATACCTCGTCAGCATCGAGACCGAGTGAATCACAGCAATAGATAAAAGTTTCCGTATGCACCGCTTCTTCATACGCCTGACGAAGGAGATACTGACGACATTCCGGATTTGTGATATGTCGATAAATGGCGAGTACGATGTTATTCGCGGTCAGACTTTCCGCCGTGGAAAAAAAACCGAGATTCCAGAGAATCATGCGCCGTTCGTCTTCTGTCAAACCGTTTTTCAGCCGTTTCCAAAGCTCTATGTCTCCCTGCATCGGAATTTCTTCTGGCACCCAATTATTCGCCACGCCGGTTTTATAGTGAACACGGGCCCAAGGATAGTGAATCGGGAGAATTTTATTCGGGTCGGTTGAAGAATTGTTGAGGATTTTGTAGGTTTTCATGTGGGGGAGGGTTAAAATGCATCGGCTGTGTTGCAGGATAAGATCCTTCGTTTTTCTGTATGGTATTCGCTTTGCGAATGGTTGTTTTGATACGCACTTCGCAGGGCTACGTGCGTTCAGGATGACAGTATTATTGACATGCCTCGCAGGCAGGATCTCCTATTTTGCACAACGGAGCCGTTTCTGTAATTGGTCTCGCCTGCCTCTCAAGCGCAATCGTACTTTTTTCAATTCCAGATGCGGCCAACGTTCGCAGGTAATACGTGGTTTTGAGCCCCAATTCCCACGCATAAAAATACATGTCTGAAATGCCTTTTCCCGAAGCTCCTTTCGCAAACAAGTTCAGTGACTGACTCTGGTCGATCCATTTTCCTCTTCTTCCTGCAATTCGAATTAACCTTTGCGCGTCAATTTCAAAAGTTTCCTTGTATTTTTCTTTTATATTTTGTGGAATTGTGGAAATATTTTGAATACTGCCGTCCTGACGTTTAATTTCCTCAATCATTTCTTCGTTCCAGAGTTTCAGTTTTTTCAAATCGGAAACGAGATACGGATTATTGATAATAAATTCTCCGCTCAAATTCGATTTCACGTAGAGATTTTTATAAATCGGTTCAATGGATGGGAAAACGCCGGCAATATTCGCTATGGTTGCCGTGGGCGCGATGGCAAGACAATTGGAATTTCTCATTCCGAATTGTTTTACCGAATCACGGACATTTTTCCAATCTAATTTTCCACTTCTCGGAATAGCGATTTTTTCTCCGCGCTCCCTTTCCAGTATATCGAGCGTATCTACCGGAAATATACCGCGATCCCATTTCGATCCTTGAAATGTTTGATACGCGCCTCGCTCCTTCGCGAGTTCCGATGAAGCGGAAATAGCACATTTGGCAATCATTTCCATACTTTCATCCGCAAAATCCTCACATTCCTCAGAATCAAAAGGAATATCGAGCGCAAAAAGCGTATCGGCAAATCCCATAATGCCGAGCCCCACCGGCCGATGTTTCATATTGGCGTTTCTGGCTTCCGGAATCGGGTAAAAATTCAGATCAATGACGTTGTCCAACATGCGAATTGCGATTTTTACCGTATTTTCCATAAGATCGCTGTCCAATTTTCCATTGGTAATATGTTTCGCGAGATTCAAAGATCCCAAATTGCACACCGCTGTTTCATCTGCCGAAGTATTCAGCATTATTTCCGTGCAGAGATTTGACGAATTTATGACTCCGACATGATCCTGCGGAGAACGAATATTCGATGGATCCTTAAAAGTAATCCACGGATGACCGGTTTCAAAAAGCATGGCAATCATTTTTTTCCACAAATCAACCGCTTTTATTTTTTTAAAAATGTGAATACGCCCAGCAGTCGCCAGTGTCTCATATTCTTCATATC
>JACRIC010000052.1 GCA_016235915.1 Candidatus Peregrinibacteria bacterium | reverse complement strand
GTATGTCCCGGGCTTGGAAAAAGTGTGCTGAAAACTTTCCTCGTTTTTTTTCACCGCCGAGCCATTTTCCGTAAACGTCCATTCGAAATTGATAATTTGACCTTCATCCGCTTGAGATTCCCCTCCATCAAAAGAAAATATTGTTTCGATGTTGCCTGTCTCAGGCGTTACCATTATGCGCGCCGCCGGCGAACCGACATAGATGGTCAAAGTTTTTCTATCTTTGTTTCCCAGCTGATCTTCGACTTCTAATTCAAAGCTGTACTGCCCTGTTTTTCCGTATTTATGCGTTTGAATGCCCGTTCCTTCGGTAAACGGTTTCGATCCGTCGTCAAATTCCCATGTAAAAGATTTGATGGAATTTCCGTCGCCGTCTCTTGTGGCTCCTGCATCCAATGTGATACCGCTTGTGGCCTCGGTTTCCGAAATTTTCCAACTGGATATATCCGTGAGCGTTACGGAAGTTCCCGTCGTCGTTTTCCCGATCAATACGATTTGTGACCGAGAAGGTTCTACCGTGATTTTTATACTGGCGAGTCCGGCGACCACATTTTGAGCATCCGAACTTTCAATCTTGAGGCTCACGGTATAAATGCCTGTTTCTTTATAAGTGCAACCAACTCGGCCAGCCCTCACTTCTTGACAATCCGTCTGTGAGGAAGAGGCGTACTTGCCATCGCCATTGAGATCCCATGAATTTTTATCGTCGGCAATGGTTCCCGCAGGATCTACGGATTGAAAACTGTCAAAATAAACCGTCAGAGGCGCGGTTCCTTTGGTCGTGGTCGCGGTAATCACGGCTTGGACTGAGGCAATTTTCGATGCGCCTTCGCTGAGATTGGCGAGAAGTTCCAAAACATCCCGAACTTCACTGCTCTTTGAGCTGAGCGAAAGCCTTCTGATATCGGTCATGGCTGTAAAAAAATCTTGCTCGATACCGAGTCCCGCATAATTTTTCCCCAATTCTCCCAGCGCGTCGGAAAAATCATCTCCGAGACTCTCAAAATCCGTCTCGAGCGTATTCGTGAGCCCCTCAACTTCTGTCTGGAGCTGACAGAGTGTTTGATTGTAGCTGTCGGTCGCGGAACAATCGCCTTTGGCGGCTAAAAGAACATTCGCCTGCATGATACCGGCGACATCGATATTGTGTCCGGTGCTTGCGGTGAGCATTTGATCGATTTCGCTGATAATTTCCGTTGCCGCTGATGTCGTTTCGCTCAAATTTCCAGTACCTTCTGCAATGGAAGAAACTGCGTCGGCCACTTCATTCAAAATATTTTTAAACGTGCTGAGATTGTTCGCATAATCGGCCTCGGAATCTATTTTTCCTTCAATGAAATTTGCCGTTGTATCAACCATATCCGCTTTTGCGGTATAGGCAAGATAGGCATTTTCCACTCCTTGCGAAATATCCTCAATCCCAGATACCGCGCCAGCGGAAAGCTCCTCGCCTCCGGTATCACTGGTTCCGGTCGTGGTGATGCTTCCGTCTGGTTCCCGTCCCGTGCTCGCCCCCTGTATCACCGTGTTCACGAGAGCATACGAAATAATCACGATGACCAATCCAAGAAGCGCATACTGAATCGTTTTCTTTCCTTTTCCTGTCTCTTCGTCCGCTCCGCCTGATGTCACATACAAAACACCACCGTAAATCACGGCGATTACTGCCGCCAATCCGAGAAAAGACAGCACGAAATTCGTAATTTTCAAAACGTATTCGCGGAGATTTTTTGATTTTGTGAGTTCGTCGGGATAATTTTTCGCGTCTGGCGGTTCAAATTTTCCTTCAAATTCGGTAAAAGATGTTTTGTCGTCTCCATCCATCAAATCGCTCCAAAAATCGGCGGAAACCGACTGGCTGGCTGTAAAGATGGTCAAAAACGCAAACAGAAAAAGTATTTTTTTCATGGAAAATTTTTTATGGAGTTAAAGTAATGAAGGTGCTCACGATCGCGTACACGGCGGCGGTGATCAGCAAGGCCATGACCACTCCCCATATAATATTTTTCGCTTTTTTTACATCTTCGTCTACTCACAG
>JACRIC010000050.1 GCA_016235915.1 Candidatus Peregrinibacteria bacterium | reverse complement strand
TTCGAATCTTCCTGGAGCAAAAACAAACCCGAAAATGATGCTCGCAGGGGAAATTGTTAATTTTATTGGGGGATTGGCAGCCGCGTTCGGAATCAACGAACCTATTGAAAGACTGATAAAAGCCGCCATCGAGAAAATACCAGGGCGCTTCGAGGTGGCGGAAAATGTCGTGGCGATTTCAGAAAAAAGTTTTGCAAAAGGCATTCTCCGAAAACAATTTACCAAAACAATGCTGACCAGAGGTTTAGGAAGAAGGCTTATGACCATGGAAGTGAAAAGTGTTCTTAAAAAGGTGCTTCCGAAATTTGGTTGGAGAGGGTTGGTCAGTATTGGGGTTCTCAGTGATGATTTGACCGTCATAGGGGTAATAGATGATGTACTTCTTCTTTGGATGGGAAAAGATGTCGTTGATATTCTTTTGACTATCACAGCAAACATGAAGGTCAAAAAGGAATTGGAGCTTGTAAAAGCTAAAAAAGAAACTGTGATCACTGAAGAAAGGAAGGGAGAGGAAACTGTCGTGCAAATGGGATATGAAGGATATCCGAATATTCATGAATGGACGCTTTCTGCCAGCGGTGAAGCGGTCAAAATTCGTATAATGGGTTCCGATGGTCAAGAATTGGCAAAAGTGGATACCAAAGATGCATCGATGCTTCATGGCGATACGAGTGATCAAGATGGTACGACTGAAGCAGAGGATAGTAGTGAGTTGCGAGAAACCGCCTAAACTTCATTTTGCACAATATATCTTGTACAAAGTAAGTGGAGCGAAATGGAGTGCGCTTTCTTTTCATTCAATAACGCTGTTCTATGGAGCCGATTGATAGATTATTCAGAAAAGATGTTGAAACCGATCTTCGTCCTGATGTTCCCTCGGGTTCGGATATTCAAAAAGGGACTGATATTACGAGGCGTATCGCAACAGTGCGTGGCGCTATTTCACGAACTGAAAAACTTGCCGATTTGCTTGATAAAAAGTTTCTCGATCCTCTTGTGGGATGGCTTTTTGAAGCCATTGGTTTTCCGATTATCGGCGATATTCCTACGACTATTGCTGGTTTATATATTGTTTTTGAAGCAAAACGGGCTGGAATTCCGAACATAAAAATTGTTCAGATGCTCGCGAACGTCGGTCTGGATTTTGCGGTCGATCTTATTCCTATTTTCGGGAATATTGCGGATTTTTTTGTGAAATCGAATGTGGCAAATGTGGAGATTATGAAGCGATATGTGGAGGAACTCGAACGGAGGTAAGCATAACGGTGTTTCAGAGTTTTTTTGCTAGATCATTGAGATTTTCGCTTTAAAACATCCTGTACAGCCTGTTTTTCGAAAAAATATGCGAAATTTTTCTCTGCCTGCGCCCTTGCCCGGAGCAAAAGTTCGCGATCGGTCAAACTTGCCATTTTGAGATCCGGAATGCCGCTTTGCCGAACACCATAGATTTCACCCGGACCGCGGATCTCCATATCGATTTCAGCGAGCTTAAAACCGTCGTGGTGCCGTTCCAGCGCAGAAAGCCGTTCACGGATTTTGTCTCTTGTTGGTGGAAAAAAAACGTTCATGGCATTTTTTTCGCTTGCCTTTCCTTCAAAGATGAAACAATATGATTTCTGCTCTCCCCTGCCCACCCGTCCTCGAAATTGGTGCAGTTGAGCCAATCCAAAGCGTTCCGCTCCTTCGATAACCATAATAGTAGCATTCGGAACATTCACCCCGACCTCCACTACCGATGTTGAAACCAAAATATTGAGCTTTCCTGTGCTAAATTTCGACATTATTTGAGTTTTTTTATTGCCAGAGAGCCTTCCGTGTAGCAATCCCAGCCGCAAATTCGGAAAAATTTCCGTAGAAAGATATTCGTATTCTTTCACCGCGGATTTTATTTCCAGCGCATCTGATTCATCAATCAGCGGGCAAATGACAAATACCTGCCTCCCCTCCTCTACTTTTTTTGCGATCCATCGATAGACGTCAGGACGTTTTTCCTCCGGCACCACTCGCGTCACGATTTTTTGCCTTCCGGGAGGCATTTCATCAATAATGGAAAGGTCTTGATCGCCGTAGATCGTCATGGCGAGAGTGCGTGGAATCGGCGTGGCGGACATGTTGAGCAGATGCGGAAAACCGTGCTTTTGAAGGTCCTCGCGCTGTGCCACGCCAAAACGATGCTGTTCGTCGATGACGGCAAATCCAAGATTTTTAAAGAAAATGCCTTCCGAAATGAGGGCATGCGTGCCGATGGTCAGATCTAGTTCGCCATTTGCCAGTCGTTTTTTGATGTCATTTTTTTCAGATGTTTTGAGACTGCCGATGAGAAGCGCGGTTTTGATGCCAAGCGGTTCAAAAAGATTCGATAAATCCTTGTAGTGCTGACGTGCCAGCACTTCGGTCGGCGCCATAAAAATACTTTGAAAACCCGAGCGGATAGCGCAGAAAGCCGCTACGGCCGCTACGATC
Source organism: Candidatus Peregrinibacteria bacterium (assembly GCA_016235915.1). Lineage (GTDB taxonomy): Bacteria > Patescibacteriota > Gracilibacteria > UBA1369 > JACRIC01 > JACRIC01. The sequence goes on along the minus strand of JACRIC010000050.1, from coordinate 1,886 downwards.
GTTTTTCCTGAGCCAACATCCCCCTGTAGAAGTCGAAGCATAGGACAATCGCGCTTGAGATCCATTAAAATTTCTTTCAAAGCGCGTTTTTGAGCGTTGGTAAAAGCAAAAGTGATGTGAGATGCGAGTTTTTTTAATTCTGTGGGATCGGCGTGAATTTGTTTTTCAAATTGGCCGAAGCCGGAAGTCCATTGGCGTTTTCTTTCAAAAACCCGGAGCTGAATCTCAAAAAGTTCATCAAAGGCAAGACGATGTCGCGCCAGTGCGAGACGCGAAAAATCCGTTGGAAAATGCACTTCGCGCATGGCTTCGCGGTAGCCCATGAGTTTTTCTTCGCGAAGTACCGATTCTGGCAAGTGTTCGGTGAGATTTTCGGTAAAATGCCAAAGAAGTTGCATTTTTTCCCGAATCCATTTGGAAGTAATGCCCTCGGTTTCATGATAAATGGGAATGATGCGAGCGGTGTGCAGCTGTTCTTCTTTTACGAGCTCGAAATCCGGATTTGCGAGCGTTAATCTGCCGTTTCTGACTTGTATTTTTCCGCTTACGATAATATCCATATCCGGTTTCAACACCTGCAAAAGATAGGGTCGATTGAACCAATTTATTTCCAATGATCCGTTTTTGTCGGTGAGAAGGGCGGAAATGAGAAGTCGTCCGTTTCGGGTTTTGCGGTGGTTGATAGAAGAAAGATGGCCGCGAAAGGTCTGTTTTTCGTTGATTTTCGCTTGCGTGATGGGTGTAAAAGTGCTCCGATCTTCGTAGGTTCGCGGAAAATGCGTCAAAAAATCACGCACGGTTTTCAGTCCCAGAAATTCCATGCGCTCAAGGTGCTTTTTGGTGGTGCGAAGGACCTGTGATAAAGGGGTGGAGAGATCGCTCATGGCGATCGTATTATACATGAACGGAAAACTCTGTGGTGGTGATTGGTTGTGAGGCGAGGGAATCTAAAATTTCTTTCTCGCTCACTAATAGAGTAACTGAATTTTTTTTATGCTTTTCTCTCCATCTACCTATATGAGCATGTGCATTCATTCCAAATGGCACTATTACGATGGTGGTCGTATCGGTTGTCCTTCCTAATCCTTCATAAGTCATTGGTTGTAAATTTCTTGTAAAACCTAATTTTCGAAAAATGTTTTCCCATATTCTTGTATGTTTTTCTCGGTATTTTGTTTTGTTTGAAGCTAAAATTCTTATTGTTGTATTTGGACTTGCTTCGGCAGAGGCTATGATTTTTTTCAATCTTTCAACGGTCTGGGCTACTGATTCCTGTGGTTTTTCACTACCATTTGTCGCAATAGTATGATTATTTCCTCCATTTTGATACGGTGGAGTTCCATTGCCATTTATGCGTTTTCTTTTTTGAGATGGTCGAGGTGGTTGAGGAGCCGATGGTTTAACAGCCGCGCCTTCGACAGGTTTTACCGCTGGTGTTTCCGTTACTCTTAATTCTTCTAACCTTTTCCTTGTTTTCGCGAGAATTTCGAGTATTTTTTGTTGATTTTCCATCTCTTGCTCGAGAATTAATATTTGCTGATTTAGATCAGCCATTTGTCGAATGAATATTTCACCTTTGCTTTCCAATTCTTGTATTATTTCTTTTACTGTGTCTCGTCCTTTTTTTTTCCATGCTTCTTCATCCTGCATCTCTGTCCTCCACAATAACAATTGTCCCATTTTTTGTTTACGACTTTTTCCTTGTAGCTTCTGAAGATTCTTTCTTTTTATTCTTTCACCAATCTTTTCTTTGAGGTGGTTCCCTCCGTCCAGACAATTGTAATGCAGGAATAAGGTAGTATGGCGCAATCACCTTTTGAAATAAATTTCAGCGGGTGTTTTGTAGTTTAGCGATTGATGAGGGCGGAAGTGATTGTAAAAGGTAA
>JACRIC010000051.1 GCA_016235915.1 Candidatus Peregrinibacteria bacterium | reverse complement strand
CGCGTGTCAGATCAAGCGGATTTTTGGTTGGACCGAAGGCCGAATTTTCGGTAGATGAGCCCATGGCAAATTCATCCATATTTGTTTTTCCCAAAAACACCGCACCAGATTTTTTTAGTTTTGAGATAACCGAAGCGTCGTAGCTTGCTACATAATCTTTCAGAATCTTTGATGCAGAGGTTGCCGGTAATCCCTCAATAAGCATATTGTCCTTGAACGCAATCGGCACTCCGGAAACAGCGCTAAGCGGCTCTCCTTTTGCGACTGCAACATCAGATTTTTCCGCCTGCTCCAATGCCCGATCTCTATTTAAGTTAAGATAAGCTCCAATTTCTTCATCCCGATTTTCAATCCACTTAAAAATTTCCCGGGTCATTTCCAGCGCGGAAAATTCCTTATTCAAAAGTCCGTCATGAAATTTTTTAATTGTCAGATCGTGAAGTTTCTTCATAATTAAAAAACCGGAGGAACCTTGAGATATCCGTCCTTCTGGTCAGGAAACGCATCCGGGCCCTTGCCCATAAAATTTTCATTTACAAAATCTTCACGGAGAGCATTTTTTAAAAACGTTCCTCCCGTCATCGGAATAACTTTTGAAGTATCGATTGCTTCAAGCTCCTTAAAGTGGTCTAAAATACTTCCGAGATCTTTCTGAAGTTTTTCTTCCTCCCCGCCCTTAAGTTCAATTCTGGCCAATACCGCCAGATGTTCCAAATCTTTTTTTGTAAGCATATTTTATAAGTATCTGAATTATATCAATAAAAAACTATTTTAAAAAGTAAAAGGGCCCCTCTTCCGAAAGACCCTAAAATATTTATTTTGCCGCAGCGCAATCCGCAATTTCGGCATTTTCCAGCACTTTTAAAATTCTTGATAAAAGATCCCGACGACCCTTAACGATTTCGGAAATTCTGGGCGCATAGAACCTCTCCCAAATTTCCAGAGCGTCGGATTGAGAATACTTTCCTTTGTCGTATTCGTCTTCAAGTTGCTTCAGCGCGACTTTTTTCAGCGCTTTCTGAAGTTTCTTACTCTTTATTTCTTCCAAGCTCACTTGAATATGCAAACTCGCGGATTTTCGGAAATTTTCGGGAACTCCGATTTTATCGTTATTCAAAGAAATAAGCAGAAGCGATAAAACATCAGTATCCTCGCTTGAAAAAACTTTCTGAGATTTCATTTCCAAAGCAAGATCCCTTACTGCACCGGATTTATTGACATAACACTGTTCGGCGCCGGCGAAACCGCTGATAAGCATTAAAATTCCCACTAGAGCCAGATTTTTCATCCGTCCCATCCTCCTCTGTTTTGAATCGATTTATCAAAAAGTTAACTGAAAATATAATACTACTTTATATGAGCCTAATCAATACTTAAATATAAAAAGAAAAGGCGCTCCGACCGAAGCCGGTGCGCCTTGTTATTCAGGGACTGGATTTGAGAACCTCGAGAAAGCGCTGGCAGCGCTCGGCCTCGAACTCCAGGAGAGATTTCATCCGGCGCGAGATCCGCGCCGAAAGCTGCCTCCCCTCGTACATCTCGAAGCCGTCCCGACGCGAATCGACGAACTGAAGGATCTCATCGTCGATCTTCGACATCAGTCCCTTGATCATCTTTTTGCGAAGACGCGGCGTCCCGATCTTGGCGAGCTCGCCATCGCAATGCCGGCGGGCGTTCTCCACCTCAACGCTGGAGACCTTCTGCTTCTTCTCGATCTTCTTCACGACCTGCGCCGTGATGCGGTCGCCCTCGATGCGCTCCATGACCTGCTCGTTTTCCATCTTCAGGAGCTCCATCGCGTTGACGAGATTCTGCGCCTGAGCCGGCAAAGCTGACAGGAACAGTCCGACGAACAAAGCCGTTAAGCTTTTCATGATTCCTCCGCGAATTTCAGATGTTAAACAACTTATATAAAGTATAACACAAAAACTCTATTTTGACAAGAGATTCAAAAACTCCTTTTCCCCAATGATTTTAACGCCTAATTTAACTGCTTTATCAGCTTTTGAACCAGGTTCGCTGCCTGCGACTACGTATGAAGTTTTTTTGGAAACCGTTTCACTCGCCTCTCCTCCAAGCTGGCGGATTTTTTCCTTTGCCTGATCTCGGGACATGGATTCTAGACTCCCGGTAAGCACAAAGCTTAATCCATTAAGTTTTCCGTTTTCTGACTTCGGCTTTTCCACCAGAATTTCCAATCCGGATTTATTAAGCTTCTCTAAAAATCTGACATGGCCGGCGTCCTTAAACCAATCATAAATACTCTTAGCCACAACCGGACCGATATCCGGAATATTCTGAAGATCATCCGGCGTTAATTTTCTGAAATATTCCAGGATATCTACTACCTTCACTGTTCCGCTTTTAATTTTAAATTCGCGAGCCAATGCGCGGGCAGTTTCTTCTCCAACATGCAAAATACCCAGACTGTATATGAATCTCGGTAAATTTATTTTTTTTCTTTCCAGTATTTCTGAAACTATATTCTGAGCTGATTTTTCTCCGAATCTTTCCAGTGCCTCTATATCGCCTTTTTGAAGATTAAAAATATCTGCGGCGTCGGAGATGAGCCCTTCG
>JACRIC010000049.1 GCA_016235915.1 Candidatus Peregrinibacteria bacterium | reverse complement strand
CCTTTGACCTTCAGCTCTGCCTCCAGCTTCACTTTCAGCGTGCCATCGAGAATCTGGAACGCCTTGTTTCTATCACCGCCCCAACCACGGATAGCTTCTCTATCTCCAACAATTGCGCTATTTTCAGGACATAACTCGGCGTGGCGATGTCCGGAGGCATATTGACAAGATCGCGGGTAAGCTTGACTCCTTCGCAAACAGAAGAGAGGTATCGATTCTCATCGGAATTTTTCAAAGAAATAAAATGCACGTCGCTCAAACGAGGATATGCGTCGTCGTCTTTTTTTGAAGTAATTTTCTGAAATTCATACATGCTAAGCGCCAGTTCTTCGCGAAACGCCACAAGAAAATTGCCAGTGAGACTTCCGGGCAGAACGGAAAGTTTTGCGACTCGAAATCGTTTGAGCGAATCGACGATGGTCGATGTCGCATGGCGAATATCGGAAGTTTTCAGGGATTCTTTGTTTTCAAGAACGAAGACAAAAACCGTCTGATCACGACAATAGAGAGGGATAAGTCCAGATTTTGGCAAAACATCATGTCGAATGAATTGCCGAACGGATTTTTTTTGAATCGGCGAAAGAAAGCGAGTCAAAATCCGAGACCGGACATGAAGATCGTTATCAAAAACAGGAAGGAGAACCGGATTTTTTTGATGAGAAAGCGAAGCGGAAAAAGAAATCATGAAAAATAAATGGATGAAAAAAGATCTGCCTCGGATATAATACACGCAGAGGAAAAATTATAAAAATGAAAAAAATTACAGAAAAAATAAGCGGAGAAGTTTTTATTCTCGCTTCATGCGCAGGCTGGGGACTTTTCCCCATCCTGACAAATTTTGGCGCAAAAAGAATGCCGCCGATTTGGTATGCCGCAGTCATATCATTGCTCTCAGCCGTATTTTTATTTTTTTATTTAGCCACGCATAAGGGTTTGCGGGAACTATTCGTCAAAAAAGTTTGGCCATGGATTCTCGGCGTGACGCTATTTATCGTGATTATTCCGAATTTTCTTATTTTTACGAGCGCCAAATACACTTCAGGCATCAATACCGCCATGCTACTTCAAACCGAAGTCATTTTTACATTTTTATTTTGCTGGATTTTTCTCGGAGAAAAAATAACACGGAAAAAAATAATTGGAGCGTTCATTGTTTTCATTGGAACGATGGCGATATTGTATCAAGGAAAATTTGAACTCAATATCGGCGATCTCGGAATTATCGCGGCAACGACTTTGTATCCTTTGGGAAATTTTTGCGCGAAAAAAGCGCTGAAAATGGTATCTCCGGCAACTATTCTTTTCGTGAGGCAGTTTTTAGGAGGAATGACGTTGTTGTCGCTGAGTTTTGTACTGGAAAATTGGAGTCAAACCGATTTGCTGTTTCGGCAAAACGCAGGAATTATCCTCGTGAATGGAATTTTCATCATGGCGATTTCAAGAATTTGGTGGTATGAAGGGCTGAAACGCGTGTCTCTCTCGACGGTGGCGAGCCTCTCAAGCGCTCCGGCATTTAGCCTTCTCTTTGCTGTTTTTTTCTTTAGCGAAATCCCCACACTCTATCAGCTCGCAGGCTTTGTGATCGTAATGGCGGGACTATTGGTGCTAACGAGAAGCAAGCACGCGATTCCTTAATCTCCCTCTTACATCTTCAACGTATTATTGAGCTTCGTTATTTCTTCACCGGAATATTCGAGGACAATGGAACCGAGTTCATCGGAAGAAGAAATTTTTCCGGTCACATCAAATGTTACAGTCGAAAGAGAAGGATTGAGAGTCGTGAAGCCGGAAAGATCGAGACTGGTCTGTCCCAGCAATGTATTGGTTTTTGAAAAGAGTTTTACGAAAATTCCAGAAGCTTGGCCAATGCCGATATTGTGAACATCAACAAAAACTTTCCCATTTTCATAACGGAAATCTTTTCGTCCAATCGCAGGATCGGCGACACCATTCAAATTTTTCGTTCGCGGTGATGTGACTTCTATGGTAACAAAGTACATTTTATGATGCGGGAGAATAAATTTTGTTTCCTGTCCGCGTCCCGTATCGGAAACATCCAAAGTTTCAAGAGTATAATCCGCTTGCCCGTCTTTATTCGAATCGCGAGCAAGAGTCATGCGACCCGACCCTTCGGAAAGTCTCCAGAACCGAACACCCAGTTCCTCCGATGAATCTCCAAAGTTATAAGCCCAGAAAGAAATTTTTGTGGGAGATTTTTCATTCACGAGGGTGACGATATGATTCGCCGGTTGCTTCAAAGAAATATACATTGTTGGATAAGCGCCATCATAAATACCTGAACCTCCCAGCGCGGCCATCGTCCATGAATCGCTTTCTTCAAATTTGACAGTATCAGTGACGCCATCTGCGACCGTTCCACTGGTCCAATCATCAAAGTTTCCATTCAGAGTGGAAAATATATGATTGAAAGCGTCCCATGCAAGCGTCATGGCATTCGTGAAATCACTCGATTGACGAGAAGTTTTATATCTCTCGAGATAAATATTGTATGCGGTCATTCTCGTGTCGGAATCTTTCCATTTTCGTGTATCCAAGAAAAGTTGATCATCAGGAGAGCTCGCTACTTCAGTCCTCCATTGCATAAATTGGCGATCGAGTGAAATATTATTCTCGGAAACCTGCATGGCATTTTGTCGATAATGAAACGCTTCGGAAACAAGATCGGAAGCATCTTGAGCAAAGCTTTGCTTATCCGTGCCGTTAAATATCATCCAATCACCAATAAGAGCTTGATAAAAATGACGAAAAACATAAGCGCCATTCATCCAACCGCCATCGAAGCCTTCGGGATCGGATTGGTTTTTGTTCCAGTCTCCAAAATTCCATTGGCCGCTGTCGGGCTTACTGGTGAGGAGAATCTTTGAAGGGGGAATTTTAGCAGGCTTTGCAGAAACAGCTCCTTGGGACGGAATACTCACTTTTGTCGCCGCCATCCAAGTATTATGGTGTTGTTTCATAAATCCAGAATCTTGCCAAAACGGATGACTCGATCCGTAGTACCATGCCAGTGAAAGAGAGGGAAGAGTCGTTTTGAAATTTTCGACAACATCTTGCGGTTCGATGGATGTGTCGGGATCCGGTATCACCCAAGTAAAATCCACATTGCGAGCATTGTATCGAGGACTTCGCATGAGCATACTCTCTTTTCCAACCGATACTGCCCAATTCTCTTCAGTATAACCAGATTGAGAAACAGAATCTTGGAAATTCCAAATGGTGCGTGTCATAAGCTCAATATTTCGAGGCTCTCCATAATCAACATAAGTCATTCTCGGAAAAACAAGAGTAGTTTCTTCCGCGGAATGTTCGCTGTCCAGCATCACCGTAGTGAATCCTTGTTCAATGCGATGATCTCCTGGCTGAACCCACGGAACGCCTTTTGACCCCACATACGGTTGCTTTTGAATTTCGTCTGCCATGGCTCGAAAAATATCATTGGCAACGGATTCGTCTCCGGTAAGAAGCCAATATCCTGTCAAGGAAGCGGCAAGTTCAACATCATCATTCCAACCCCCTCCGGCATTGAAGAAATTTTCACTATCCGGAGCCACTCGACTTTTCCAATAATAGGTAAGGTCTTTATATTTTTTCAAAGCTTCATAAGAGACATACGCCCAATCATTGGAACTTAAAACATCTTGGTCGGAACTGTCACAGAAGTCTCCTTGGCCATTGTGATTTCCATCAGCCTGATGTGGATTCGCAATATCGGGACAATTATCAGACGTGTCGGATATTCCATCTTTATCGGTATCTTGAGATTTTCGGGATTCGTGCTTTTGAGGGGAAGTTCTGGCAATTTTCCGAGAAAAAAGGGCGGTTTGTCCGTCGAAACGGATATTTTGTTGAATAAGGAGGATAAAAAGAAATGCAAGACTGCCCACCAGAATGGAAAGTAAAACTACACAGGAATTTTTTTGTTTCTTGGATTGCTTCATTTTCTGCATTATAAATCATAATGTAAGAAATTCCTAAAATGAAACTTGACGAAGAATTTTATCTGCCATAGGATGACGTTAGTGAATTAAGACTAATTTAGTATGAATAGATCAAATCTTCACAAACGCGCTCTTCAATTAAGTCAAAAAGTGGATTACGGGTTGTTTTTGCTGACAGCACTCGCGAAAAAATCTCCAGCAGAAACGAATTCTTTGAAAAAAATAGCGGAAAGTGAAAAAATGTCATTTTTCTTCCTGCAAAAAATTGCGAGAGACCTGCTAAAAGCTGGAATGATCTCTGCGGAACGCGGGAAAGAAGGAGGGTATCGGATAGCAAAAAATCCTCGCGATATTTCGTTAAAGCAAATCATCGAAGCGCTGGAAGGACCGGTCGCAGTGATGTCGTGTCTCATGGAAGGGAAAAAACTGAAAATGCTGTGTGAAAGAATTCACGGATGCCGTATCCGCTTGCGGCTTTCTGAAATAAATACTGAAATAGAGAGCACGCTTCAAGGAATAAATCTGGAATATTTTCTGACCGAACGTTTAGAAGAAAAAAATACAGCATTACCGAAAAAAATAAAAAAACCATACATCCTAAAAATTGAAAATCTGCATGCAGGATTAGCGGAAAAAAACATTCTTCGCAGAATGAATCTCACGATAAAATCAGGAGAAATCCATGCACTTATGGGACCGAACGGCTCGGGAAAAAGCACGCTGTGTTCCGTCATTATGGGACATCCGGCGTATCATATCCAAAAAGGTTCTCTGTTGCTCAATGGAAAAAATATAAAAAATCTTCCAGTAAATGAACGAGCGAATCGCGGAATTTTTCTGGGATTTCAGTCGCCAAGCGAGATTTCGGGAGTCCGTATGGAAAATTTTCTCAGACTCGCAAAAAATACGGGAATCAAATCATTGAAAGGAAAAACACGTCTTTGCGGTCCTCGTGAATTTCATGAATTTTTTGAAAAACATCTCAGCGACCTCAAGATGCCACAGACTTTTTCCGAAAGGGACTTGAATGAAGGCTTTTCTGGCGGTGAAAAAAAACGCGGTGAAATTTTACAGATGGCCATTTTGGAACCGAAAATTGTACTGCTCGATGAAATTGATTCAGGACTCGACATCGATGGACTTCGGATCGTGGCAGAAAATATTAAAAAGTTCCAAAGAGAAACTGGCGCGGGAATTCTCATCATTACACACTATCAGCGCATTTTTGAATATATCGAGCCGGATTTTGTACATGTGATGAAAGATGGACGGATTATTCGCTCGGGAGGAAGAGACTTGGCTCGTGAACTGGAAAAAAGCGGGTATGAACAATGACAGTATCATTATGCCAATTCCCATAACAACACGCAGAGCGGTTTCGGAAGCGGTCAAGGATTACCGTTACGGATTTCGTACGGAAACTTCGAGTGTCTATACCGCGCCAAAAGGCCTTTCTCGCGAACTCGTGGTTGAAATTTCTGAACGGAAAAACGAGCCGAAATGGATGCGGGATTTCCGGCTCACTGCCTATGATATTTTTTGCAAAAAGAAAATGCCGAACTTTGGGCCGGATCTTTCTACTTTAGATCTGGAAAATATCCATTATTACGTACAACCACAGGACAAACCAAAAAATAATTGGGAAGAAGTGCCGTCTGAGATTAAGGACACATTTGAAAAACTCGGGATTCCTGAATCTGAGCGGAAATTTCTTGCGGGAACAGGCGCTCAGTTTGAGTCCGAAGTCGTGTATCATCGATTGAAAAAACATCTCGAGGAAAAAGGAGTGATTTTTGACTCAACGGACGAGGCTCTCAGAAAATATCCGCATTTTTTCAAAGAATATTTTGGAAAAATTGTGCCAGCGGCTGATAACGCGTTTGCGGCGCTCAATTCCGCGGTGTGGTCGGGAGGATCATTTATTTATATTCCAAAAGGAGTAAAAGTGGATCTTCCTCTTCAGGCGTATTTTCGCATTAACGCGGAGAATATGGGACAATTCGAGAGGACACTCATTATCGCGGACGAGGAAAGCTTCGTGCACTATGTCGAAGGGTGTACTGCGCCGATATATTCCACGGATTCCTTGCACTCGGCGGTGGTGGAGATTGTCGTGAAAAAAAATGCAAGAGTGCAGTATACGACGGTGCAGAATTGGTCCCGGAATGTATACAATTTGGTTACCAAACGAGCATACGCCTATGAAAATGCCGAAATGTTTTGGTTGGACTGCAATCTCGGTTCAAAAGTGACGATGAAATATCCTTCAGTGGTGCTCATGGAATCCGGAGCAAAAGGACAAGTGTATTCACTGGCATTTGCAGGATCCGGACAAATTCAGGACGCGGGAGGGAAAATGATTCATCTCGCGTCGAATACATCGTCAACCATTATTTCCAAATCAATAAGCAAAAATGGAGGTCGTGCGAGCTATCGCGGGCTTCTGAAAATCGCGCCAAACGCTCACGGCGTGAAAAGCCACGTGACCTGCGATGCCCTTCTTTTAGATGAAAAATCCCGTTCCGATACGTATCCGACCATGAAAATCGAGGCTGCCGATGCTCTGATCGCGCATGAAGCTACCGTTTCAAAGATGGGAGAGGAACAGCTTTTTTATCTGATGTCTCGCGGTTTTTCCGAAGAAGAAGCGGCGGGGCTCATTATTAACGGTTTTGCAAATGAAATTATCAAAAAACTCCCTATGGAATTTGCGGTGGAATTAAATAGGCTGATGGAATTGGAGATGAAAGGTTCGGTGGGCTAACTTTATTCGGGAATATAAACTTTTTCAATGTTCTCACAATTACCAACCCAAATTTTCGTCAAAGAAGATGAGCAAAAAACATTTTTTCTTCAATCGCTCTCGTCGTGCGAAATGGTATTGAAAGAAAATGCTCAATTGACCATAATGGCTCTGGTAACGCGCGGGTTTTCCGAAGAAAAAAAACTTTCCATCCATTTGAATGGAGACGGATCAAGAGCAAAAATACTTTTGTATATCATCGGTCGCGGAAAAAATGAATTTCCTTTTGAAACCGTGGCGGAGCACGAAGGCCGCGAAACAGAATCCGATATTATTGTTCGAAATATTGTATTTGATGAATCGATAGTGGACTACAAAGGGAATTTGGTAATAAAGCAGGGAGCATGCAAGACGAGAAGTTTTGTAGCGCATCATTCTTTGCTTCTTTCAAAAAACGCAAAAGTGCATTCACTGCCTTCGCTGGAAATAGAAGCGGATGATGTGAAGGCGGGACATAAGGCAACATCAGGAAATATCGAAGAAGAGTCTCTTTTTTATCTCATGAGCCGCGGATTTTCAAGGAAAGAAGCCGAGAAAATACTGATAGAGGCCTTTCTCATGGAAGATCTTGTGAAAATTGCGGATGCGGGACTACAACTTCTTATTGCCAAAAATATTCGGCGAGCACTGTCATTCTGAGTCATGTTCAATCCATTCCACATCAAAAAAAACTTTCCGATTTTAAATCAAAAGATGAACGGCCATCCGCTCGTGTACTTAGATAACTCTGCTACGACGCAGAAGCCAGCGTCTGTTATTTCCGCTATAAAAAACTACTACGAAACAATGAACGCGAATATTCATAGAGGAATTTATTCGCTTTCCGAAGAGGCAACGGCAGAATACGAAGGGACGAGGAAAATGATTCGCGATTTTTTGAGCGCGGCCAGTAATGAAGAAATTATTTTTACCAAAAATTGCACCGAGGCGATCAATCTCGTCGCATATTCATGGGGCGAACAGAATATAAAAAAAGGCGACACGATAGTAACCACCGCACTCGAACATCATTCAAATCTTGTTCCGTGGCAAATTTTGGCGCGAAAAAAAGAAGCAAATCTTATGGTAGCGCCGTTAACGTCAGATTTCCGATTGAACATGTCGGCATTTGAAAAAATGTTGTCGCGCCGCGTAAAACTCGTTTGCGTAACCGCCATGTCAAATGTGCTGGGAGTGAT
>JACRIC010000048.1 GCA_016235915.1 Candidatus Peregrinibacteria bacterium | reverse complement strand
TTTCTACGGTTTCGGGGCTGGGCGCTTTTTTTACGCTCCTTTGTCCGGTTTGTCCGATATTTTTTTTGACGTATTTTGGACTTTCGGCTTCACTTTTGGCTATTTCTCCTTATTTTTGGTGGATTCGGGGAGTTTCGGTTCTCGTTCTTTTTGTTGGTCTTGCGGTTATGTGGCGCCGCTACGAGATTCGGAAGTTTCCAAAATTTGATAGCGTTTCTTTTTTCCATTTCAGCGCCGGGGTCGTGATTCTGGCTCTTTTTTTCAGCAGTCAAGCCATGGCGCTTCAACTTGGACAAAAAATGATTGCTTCGGATCCGAGCAGTCCGGTGGAGCTTTCCGGCGATTTTTCGCGTGATATTTCTGCTCTGGTGACGCCGACGGGTATTCCATTTTACGGACAGGAGCTGGGTTTGGATTTTTCGAGTGTGTCTGCCATTAATGCTTCCATTAAAAAACTCGCGGTTATGGCGCCGAAACAGGGCAGTAATCCTCTTGATCTTAATGCAGAAGAAATGAAACGATATGTATCCATCGGAACGGAACCGACAGTTGCTTGTGAATTTTGTTGTGGTGCGAAGACGCTGGTGCGAGAAGATGGAAGTCCCACTTGTGGGTGTGCTCATTCCATGGCCATGAGAGGAACGGCGGCGTATCTTATTCGTACGTATCCGAACATGACCAATGAGAAAATTGCGTATGAACTTATGCGGCAGAAAGGGCTGTATTTTCCGCAACAAATGCAAAAACGCATGGCGGAGGAGCTTTCCGGCGATGTGAAAGATTTTACGCCGGACATCAAATATTTGACACAGAATTTGAACGAAGATGAGGTGCGAGATCTTCAGAGGCAGGCGAAGGCGTCTGGTTTTGATCCTGCGAAAAGTTCACCGAAGATGGTGGGAGGGTGCTAGAGGGAGAGCATTGTCATTGCGAGCATTGCGAAGCGAAGCGGAGCAATCCCCATCCCCTGCGACGAAACAATCTTTTCGAACCACTGCGTTGTTCTTGGAGATTGCTTCGTCGCTCGCAGACTCGCTCCTCGCAATGACAGTAATTTTTTAATTTTTAATACATGCTTTCAAAAAAAACGCTGACTCCTCTGTTGGTGGTTGTCATTCTCGTTCTCTCGTATCAAACCTATGCGTTGGCGGCCATGGCGCAGAAACTGGAAGATGTTTCTCTGGGTTTTGGCGCTTCTCAAGTCTCTGCGAACGTTGCCGATGGTGGTTCTGCGCCGAATATGGTGGGCGGATGCTGAGCTTTTTTGTCATTCTCGACAGGATCGTGTCGCTTCAGGCGACCGAATCCTGATCGGGAATCTTTTCGAACGATAAAAATTTTAAGAGATCCCCGATCCGGTCACCTGAGGCGACCGGTCGAGGATGACAGTTCCAACAACTCGTTAATAACAAATAAAATTCATAATCAATAATTTTTAAACATGAACACCTGCTCCAATTGCTCCAGACAGTTTCCTTCGCGCCGCGGATTGACCGTTCACGAAAGTCATTGCCATACTGAGGCTTCTTCTTTACCGGATAAGCGGGTATCCGAATCTTCCGAATTTTCCGATAACGTGCTTGAGCGTTCATCCCATCCCAAAGGCCATTGTGTTTCAACGATGTATAAAATTTTGTTATGGGTGTTTGCGCTTGTTTTTGTGGTGAATGTTGCGGCTCTCGGGTTTTTTACCGTTACGGTCAATGGGAAGCTCAATTCTGCTTTAGAGCTTTCTGCGCCGCAGAAAGGGACGTTGACGGAAATAAGCGCTGATGGATGTGATTCTTGTGGAACCATGGAAGATTTTAGAAAAAAAATTGGGGGCATGAATGTTGAATTTTCTTCAGAGTCTGTCTACAGCTCTGCGAGTCCTGAAGGGCAAAAATTCATTCAGCAATATGGAATTGTGAAATTGCCGGCAGTAGTTTTTGTGGCGGAAAAATCTCTGAAACCCGCATTTAAAAAAGCAGTGGAAACGGGCGCGAAAACTCCTTCGGATACGGTTTTGGTATGGGAGAAATCCAATCCGCCTTATTTTGATGTTGCCCGTAGCGTCACGGCCGGTTTGGTGGATGTGAAATTTTTGACCAATAAGAGTTGTTCGGAATGTTATGATCCTGTCGCTCTTCATACGTCTCTTCTTGGTCGTTTGGGCGTGGTTTTTTCTACCACGGAAACTTTGGATGCTAATGATGAGGCAGGCAAGGCATTGATTGAGCAGTATTCCTTGAAAAAAATTCCCGCGGTTGTTTTGTCAGGAGAGGTGGCTTTGTATGATCGACTGACGCAAGTTTGGTCGCAGGTTGGGACGATTGAATCTTATGGAAACTATGTTTTCCGTTCAGATGAGGTTTTGGGTGTTCCGTATTATGATTTGGAAAAGGAAAAGGTTGTAACTCCTGAGAAAAAATAGCATGAAACAGATTTTGATCGCGAGTTTTTTTGGATTTTTGATTTTTCTTACCGGGTGTGGAGCGTTGGAGCCAATTACGCCAACACTGATGCTTTCAGCCGAACCTCCGTCGTATGATTTTGGCGATATTCCTCAACAGGGAGGAAAAGTTTCGACGGTTTTTTTGTTGAAAAATTCTGGCGCGGAGCTGATTACGATCAATCGTGTTTCTACCAGTTGCGGCTGTACGACCGCGGAAATGGATCAGTCGCCGATGTCGGCGGGAGAGGAGCGGAAGTTGACGGTTACTTTTGATCCTCTCACGCATCCGGATGAATCGGGTTTGATTCAGCGCGCGGTCTATATTCAAAATTCCGATTCGAATTTTCCGGAATTAATTCTTGATATTACGGGAAATGTGGTGGCGTCGGTGGAATCTGGACAATAAATTTTTTATCCCGAAATGTTTTATGAGATTATTCTCCTTGTCAATTATTGGTATTTTTTTAACCTTATTATTTTCCCCTTTTCACGTCGCGTCTTCTGCGCCGTCCTCCTCCGAAGTCGTGGTGTTTTTTAATGAAGCTTGTGAAGATTGCGGGGAACTCGTGAAAGAACAGTATCCATCGTTTTTTAAGGAATATGGTTATGACATCGTGCTCAAGGATTATATCAACGAGCGTGAAAATCGTACCCTTCTTCGAGAGTATAATGAAAAGTGGGGCGTGCCTTTTGAACTTCAGAGCCACATTGAGACTTTTGTCGGCGAGAAACTTCTGATAGGCGGCCATGTTCCGGAGTCGGTCATGCGTTATCTTTTGGAAAATCAGGATGAGTATGCCCGTCTTCTCGTGTATCAGGATAAAATGCACGGCTCTGCTGAAAGTTACAAAGTGTGGGATTTTCAAGGCGAAATCAAGTCGTATCCTTTGAATGAACCGATTACCACCTATCTTTCGGAATATGTTCAACCGAAAAATCCGCTTGTTTCCAAAGGTCCGCAGGGTTTTTGGTCTCTTTTTGGAGTGATTTCAGGATCGGCTTTTTTGGATGGACTGAATCCTTGTGCTTTTGCGGTGCTTCTTTTTTTCATCGCGTTTTTATTTTCCATGAAAAAGACACGCGCCAGCATTTGGAAAATGGGACTGGTGTATATTTTTGCCATTTACCTTGCGTATTTTCTTATTGGCATTGGAATTGCGCAGGCGATTGTGATTAGCGGTTCGCCGCATCTTATGGCCAAAATTGGTGCGTATCTCGTGATTGCGCTGGGAGTGATTCAGTTGATTGGTCTTTTGTTTCCGCGTTTTCCGATTCGGTTGCGAATTCCAATGGACACGCGTCCGATTATTGAAAAATGGCTGTATAAGTCGACTCTTCCCGCTTCTTTTATTGGCGGTTTTGTGGTCGGGCTTTGCACGTTTCCGTGTTCAGGTGGAATTTATGTGGCGATTATCGGATTGCTTTCGTCGATGAAAACGTATGCTTCTGGGCTCGGCTGGATTCTTTGGTATAATTTGATTTTTGTTTCGCCGCTGTTTATTCTTTTGGCCATGGCGGGAAATTCTCGTTCGACTGCCATTCTCCAAAAATGGGAGCGGAAAGAGAGCCGCGTGGCAAAGCTGGTCATTGCGGGCACTATGATTGCCCTTG
>JACRIC010000047.1 GCA_016235915.1 Candidatus Peregrinibacteria bacterium | reverse complement strand
TTACATTCCTCGAATCGCTACAAATCGTCGGATCAAGCGGATTTGCGACCAGCGGCGCCATGCCTTATAAACTCACGGTCTCATGGAACAAAGGAATAGGGATGATGAGCATTCAAAACACAGGAAGCGGCGCCGTTCAATTACTCTGTCAAAATGAAAAAACAACCATTGGCACGATCAATTCTGGAAAAACACAATGGTTTGCAATAAAAGCAACACAAGAAAAATGCGAAATCGCGCCACCAACCCCAAGTCCCACCCCATCCGCCACTCTTACTCCCACAGTCACAGCAACTCCCATTGTTACGGTCACTCCAATCGCTACTCCAACTCCCACTCCCACAGCCACACCGATTGGCAGTCCCACTCCAAGCGCAACTCCAATAACATCTCCCACGGAAACTCCCAGCACATCTCCAACGACAACAGCCAGTCCTACCGCAACAGCAACAAATAGCCCAACGGTCGTGCCAACAGTCAATCCCGACCCAACTCCTCCCCCATCCCAAACACCAATTCCTCATCAATCGCCTGGAGGTGGTGGTTGCGGCGGTTGCGCGACAGTCCCCAATAACGAATTACCCTACAACTGTAATACGTCCGGCGCAGAAGGATGGCTCTACACTGCTATGATAGGAGCCATGGTGGCAGAGAGACTGACCGGAGCCATCAGCAAAACAGCGGGGAAAATCCGAGATGGAATATTTTCGTTACTTTTGGCCAAGGGTTCCCGAACATAAAATTGACCAAATCTTGAACATTTTTCTACCGCCAAATTCAGATATGTGGAAGAGCAATGACACCCTACCCCCTCCTCAGCACCAAAATCGTAATATCGTCTTCGATCTTCCTCCCTTCCGAAAATTCCTTCACATCGGATAAAACCGCATTTTTCAAGGCTTCCGCGGAACCGAGATGAACATTTTCTTCAATGCTCCGAAGAAGTCGTGGCCGACCGTAGAGTTCGCCTTTCTTGGAACGCGCATCCGGAATACCATCGCTGTACAAAAAAAGCGCATCACCGGAAGCAAGCGCCACCGACCGTTTCACCAGAAGTTTTGAAATATCCGGAAGCATGCCAAGCGCCATTCCCCCTCCCTCAAGCATCACCGCCTTTTTCGTCTTTTTCTCAAGCTGAATCATGCGTTCATGTCCCGCGCTCACATACGTCAAAGCCTTTTTCCGGCTATTCCAATTCACCATCAGCATCGTGAGAAACATATTCGCTCGCGTTTTCATCTTTAAAATACTATTCGTCTCAATGAGAAGATCCCGAATATCTCGACTGCCCATCTTGCTGTATACAATAGCATTCGCAACGGCTCCAACCAGTCCAGAAGGAACTCCATGCCCCGTCACATCGCCGATATACAGAATCGTATCTTCCTTATTTACATGGATAAAATCAAAACAATCCCCTCCAATTTCCTCAGCAGGAATCAACCCCGCGGCAATATCAAGCCCTGAAATATCCGGTATTCGCTCAGGAAGAAGGTCGCGCTGAATCTGCGCCGCAAGCTCGAGTTCTTTGCCCATTCTCGCCTTATACAGCCTCGCCTTCGTACTCTGATCAAGATCCTTTGCCATACTATTAAAAGCATCGGCTAAAATTCCAATCTCATCGCGAGATTTCACAACCACCTTTTGTTTAAAATCTCCGGCGGCAACACCTTGCGCCGCAAAAACCAGCCGCCCCAGATGTCGCGTAATCGTAAAAGAAAATACATACGCCGTCAAAAGTCCCGCCATAATGCCAAAAAGCATCAAAAGACGAATCCGCTCGGTCATCGCGGAAATTCGATTGTCCAGATTTTTATACGTCACATCATATCGAATGGCATATTTGCCCTGCACCGGATACACAATATCTCGCACCAGCTCTTTTTTTTCATCATACACAACCGGCTTATCGGCAAAATCCACCAACTGATAACTTTGATCGAGATTGCGTTTCATATACATCACACGACTCCCATCTCCAATGGAAAAAGACGGATACTGAGACTGAATTCTGGCCAGAAACGCCGAGTCGGAAATTTGACGCGAAACATCTCCCCGATATTGTTCGGTCTTGTCTTCGGAAGAATCATACAGGAGATCTCCGCGATAATTCGCGATCATTATCGCAGAAATATCTTCATTTTTGAGAAAAATATCAGAAATGCGGCTTTGAAAATATAAAAAACCGCCACTCTTTAGAAAAAGTTCATATTCTTGGACAATATCATCCGCCGTCAATTCCGAAAAACTCCTCGCTCGAAGAAAAATATCATGCGTCAGCTCCATTTTTTTCTCGGAAATGAGAAGAGAAGCGGTCACGGTCAAAATAAAAAGAACGAGAGCCGTCACCACGATGATGAGTTTTGTTTTAATGGAAAAAATCATGGACAATTTAAAAAATATCACGGGCGAGAACATATCCGTCAACCCTCGGTTCAAAATGAACACCGCGCCGAACGGCATACATCACTTTCGATTCAAAAAGTGGAATACCCAGCATATCATCTTCTACAAGAATTTTCATGATCTCCTGAAGTTTTTCACTGCGTTTGAAGGTATCCAGAGTGCGAGAACTTTCGGTAATAAGCTCATCAACATGAGAATTTTGATAAAAAGAACCATTAAAAACGCCAAAACGAGAAATATCCGAACCGCGACTATGCGCCACCGCTGAAAAAAAATCATTGGCATCACCAAGTTCTGACCGAAAACCAAAAAGATAGAAATCACTTTTACCGCTCATAACTTTTTCCGTCAGATCCGATACCGAAAGATACTGCACATCCGGATCAAACCCAATAAGATAGAGTTGATCTTCAATATATCTTCCCAAAGCCTCAAAACCCATCGGAAGATCAACGGAAATCTGAATACGCACAAAACTCTCAATACTTCGCATGAGTGTTTTCGCTTTTTCCAAATCATATTCACGATTGGAAATATCCGCACGGTAGCCAAAAACACCCCGACTCACAAACTGATTTGCCGGCTCAATGGAATCACCTGCAAACTTCAAAAGTTCCGTCCGATCGATCGCATGTAACACGGCCTCCCGAGCCTCTTTTTTAGAAAAAATACTCTCCGGACGAAAAGAAAACGCTAAAAAATTCACCTCCAAACTCGGAATAACCTTCAAATCAAGATCGTACGCTGACAAAGAAGAAGCCAAATATCCGGGAACCGCTGTCAAAATATCCGCTCCTCCTGTGGAAATGGCAGAAAAACGCTCTTCTCGATCAGGAATTCCGCGCAAAACAACATAACGAAACTTGGGAGAAGAACCCCAATAATCAGAAAAACGCTGAAGTTCCAGATCTCCTTTTTCCTTATCATACCGCTTCCAAATATACGCGCCGGTGCCGACAGGAGTTTTCGAAATCGTGGCAATATTTTTTTTAGGAAAAATGAAAATGGCTGTCAGCTTCTGAAGAAGAAGCGGGTCAGGAAAATCAGTAATAATGCGAACCGTCGAGGAATCCGGCGTCTCAATGCTCGAAATGGTCGAAACAAGATAACTGACTTCGGAATTCGGAGCATTTTTCGCATATTCGATGCTGGATCGGACATCCTCTGCGGTGAGAAGCGTCCCATCATGAAAAGATACGCCGGGTCTCAAATGAAATTCTAAAACAGTATCAGTAGAAAATCCCCATGAAAGCGCCAAGCTCGGCTCAAGAGTCAAAGACGAATCCATGCGAACCAGCGTTTCATACATATTCACCAAACGACTGCGATCCGAAGCTTTATAAGAAGCCGGATCAAAAGAAGCAATCACATCGGGAAAGGCAATAACCAATTCTTCTTCCTGCGAAATTTTCGGTTGAAATTGCGAAAGGAAACGGTTTTTCAAATTTTCATACGTGGTCGGAGCAAAAATTTGAATGGAAAGAATGGCAAAAATAACAAAAAAAAGGAAAACACCGACTATTTTGAAAAAATGGGCTTTCGAATGCATGACACGAAAAAATGCGTTTTTGATCTCATCATTCTAACATAAACAGACATTTTTTCCAAATCACCGTTGCAAAACCGCTAAAAAAACTTCTTGCGGCAGTTCTACGCGCCCAACCATTTTCATGCGCTTCTTACCGGCCTTTTGCTTTTTGAGAAGTTTATCTTTTCGCGTCCTGTCGCCGCCATAGAGCTTCGCGGTAACATCTTTTCGCATGGCGCTTATACTTTCTCGGGCGATAATTTTCGAGCCAATGGCCGCCTGAATCGCGATTTCAAACATCGTCTTGGGAATAAGCTCTTTGAGCTTCTTGGTAATCGAACTTCCTGCCCGATACGCCTCATCCCGATGAATAATAATAGAGAGCGAATCCACGAGCTCTCCGGCAATCAAGATGTCCATCTTCACAAGGTCTGAAGCCCGATAATTCAAAAATTCGTAATTCATGGACGCGTAACCCGAAGAAATCGTTTTCAGTCGGTCATAAAAATCAAGAACAATGGAAGCCAAAGGCAATTCAAACGCCAAAATAACCCGCATTTCATCCAAATATTGCATGTTTTTTGAAATACCCCGTTTTTCCTGCACCAATTGCATAACGCCGCCGACATATTCTTTCGGAGTCAGGACTTCAACTTTTACCCAAGGTTCGAGCGTTTTTTCAATCTTGGTCCGATCGGGAAGCAAAGAAGGATTAGAAAGCGTCAGAACTTCAGTCTCTCCCGTCAAAACAACCTGATAAGAAACGCTTGGAGCCGTAATCACCAGACTCAGATCATACTCGCGTTCGAGCCGCTCCTGAACAATTTCCATGTGAAGGAGGCCAAGAAAACCACAGCGAAAACCATGTCCCAAAGCTCCGGCTGTTTCAGGCTCGAAACTCAAAGCCGCATCGTTTAAACGAAGCTTATTCAGCGCGTCGCGAAGCAGTGGATAATTATCTCCGTCCACACAAAAAATACTCGCAAAAACAAAAGGTTTGACTTGCCGATAGCCCGGCAAAGGAATGGCTTTCATTGGATCAATTTTCATTTCGGGATCGGGTCTCCACACCGTATCCCCGACCCTCGCCTCAGAAACTTCTTTCAGTCCCGTAACAATATAACCGACTTCTCCCGGATAGAGCCTCTCGGTCGGGAGATATTGCGGTTTAAAATAACCGACTTCAAGGACTTCAATCGTGCGTTGCACACTCAGAAACGTTACGCGATCGCCTCGCGCCACACTTCCCTGCATGAGACGAACATACGCCACAACACCTTTATAACTGTCATAAACCGAATCGAAAATAAGCGCTTTGGTTTCCTTGTCAAAAATTCCACGCGGAGGCGGAAATTTGTCTACAATCCGTTGCAAAAGCATATCCACATTGGTGCCGTTTTTGGCGGAAATCGATACAATTTCTTCTTTCGGAATTCCAAAAACCGCCTCAATCTCATTGGCTCTTCTTTCCACATCAGCATTGGGGAGATCAATCTTATTCAAAACCGGAATAATGGCAAAATTGTGCTCCAACGCGAGATAAAGATTGGCCAGTGTCTGAGCCTCGATACCCTGCGTCGCATCCACCACGAGTATCGCGCCTTCACAAGCCGCGATACTCCGCGACACTTCATACGAAAAATCCACATGCCCGGGAGTATCAATCAAATTCAAAATATATCCATTCCAATTCATACGAACTGGCTGAAGTTTGATGGTAATGCCCCGCTCCTGCTCGAGCTCCATGGTATCGAGCATTTGAGCGTGCTTCATGTCACGCTTATCGATGGTGCCGGTTTGCTCCAAAAGTCGATCGGCAAGAGTAGATTTACCATGATCGATATGAGCGATAATGCAAAAATTACGAATGAGTGAAATGTCAGACATGATTCAAATGTATCAGACATTGCTCAAAAATAAAAATTATGCTAAAATAACTGGATATTTCCGAACCCAAATCATGCAATTTAAAATCCCACAAGACGTGCAAAGAGAAGACCATATCGTGGGGCCATTAACCTTAAAACAACTCATTATCTGCGGCGTGGGAGGCGCCATCGGCTACTCAATCTATATTACGCTTGGGAAACAATACTTCATGGAAATATGGCTCCCTCCAGTCATCTTCGTAGCCGGAATCACCATCGCATTCGCCTTTGTAAAAATTCACAATCTTTCATTTTTTAAATATCTCCTTATGCTCATCCTGCATTTCTTTTTACCGCGACAAAAAAAATGGCAAAAACAAACAGGAGACATCTTTATTTCAGCATTTGCGCCAGAAATAAAAACCAAAAAAAATAATTTCGAAAATATTGGAAAAACATCGAGAAAACCAACCAGCGCGGATATTGAAAATCTGTCAAAACTCATTGATTCACACACATGACCCATACCACAAAAAAAGAACAAATTGCAAGCACGCAGACCCATCTTCGCATCGCGGAAATACGCGACAACATCATGATATTGAAAAATGGAGGATTGAGAGCAATTTTTAAAACGTCAAGCATTAACTTTAATCTGAAATCCGAAGCGGAACAAAATTCAATCATTTATTCGTATCAAAGCTTTTTAAACACGCTCGAATTTCCGATTCAAATTGTGATTCGATCAAGAAAACTCGATATTGACCACTACATCGACAACCTCAAAAAACTCGGCGAAAAACAAAAAAATAGCCTGTTGAAAAAACAAACATTTGAATACGCGGAATACATCCAAAAACTTATTGAATACGCGAATATCATGGAAAAAGAATTTTTGGTGGTGGTGCCGTATGATCCGTACCGAGCGCAAAAAATGAATCTTTTTCAAAAATTTCTCGCATGGATGCGACCGCAAGACACGACTGCCGAAATTCGCCGACGTCACAGCGAACACGAAGAGCTTCGAAAAGGCCTCTCTCAACGTATCAATATCGCAAAAAGCGCACTGGAGCAGTGTGGACTCAAGGTAGAACAGCTGACAACGCAAAAACTTATCGAACTCTTTTATAAAATCTACAATCCAGATTCTTCTCGATTCGAGAAAGTCGAAGATGCAGAAAAATTTGATATTGTGAAGGACGAAGAAATCTCAGAATAAGAAAAATGAGAAAACAACGTCGTCGCCCTTTTTCGACAAGATCGGGGTAAACTGTGCAGGCACAATCAAAAAACTCTGCAAATTGTTGCAATGCTAGGAAACAAGCCGTTCCCGACGGAGCCGTACTTATTTGGTACGGCGACGAGGGAACGGAGCAGTTGACGAAGCAGTGCACAATTTGCAGAGTTTTTAAAAAGGTTTCAACTTGGCAACTACCTACTTTCACACTCTACAAAGAGCACTATCATCGGCCTTGGAAGGCTTAACTGCTGTGTTCGGGATGGGAACAGGTGTACCCCTTCCAGAAAAGTTGCCAAGATGAGGCCTTTTTAAGCCCCAAGTTTTATTTCCGCAAATTGTTAGTTAAATGTGAAAAATCTTAGATTCTATAAAAGTCAATGGTCTTATTAGTACCCATAGGCTGAGTGCATCACTGCACGTACACCCTGGGCCTATCAATCCGCTTTTCTTGCGGAAGACTCATAGGGAAATTTTCTTAAAAATGGCTTCCCGCTTAGATGCTTTCAGCGGTTATCCAATCCGAACATAGCTACTCTGCAATGCCTCTGACGAGACAACAGATCTACTAGAGGTTCGTCCACTCCGGTCCTCTCGTCACTTTCGCCCCCTATTTCTAGGAGAGTAGACTATACCTTCATCCTCAATTTTCAGGATGGTGGCGTATTATCCCTTTAAATCTGCCCTTGCGGGCTTTCCAATTTAAAAGAATCTGTTTCTTTTTTATAAAGAAACAAGTCGTTACGGGGTCAAACCTAAAATTGTATAAAACTCTTCTTGGGTTCGTTTTTTTCTTGTTGAATAATCATAATAAATTCAACAAGCTTTTTTAAACGACTCTCTGATAAATTCTTCAAAGTCTTTTGATTCAAAATATGACATGCGCGCAATAAAGCTCGAGCCTGAACTCGCTTAAACCTTATATAAGGCAAAAGTTTTTCGAGCACTCTCTTTATTTGACGATATCCATTTATCCTCAATTCAGACATGCCATCATTTCTTCGAGAAAGATAGCCAATATTCAACTGATTACGAATCCAACAAAGCTCTGCTTCATGCCGGATATCTTGATAGAAACAAATGGTAGCCATGAAACGGAATTTATTTTTTCCATCTCTGCGCTTCTTAATTTGAAGCATAAGACTCCCATCGCCATCCAGAAAACCGGCAATATAAGCACAACAAGTTTTAGATCGACTTCCCACGGTATTATCTTACTCATTTTCTGGTCCTCAAGCAAATTTTTTCGCTGAGACCGAAGGCAAAAAATTCTCAAACCAAAAAACAAATGAAGACTCCACCGTTATGAGCCACTTTGTCATTACGGATCACTCCGTAAAGTAGCAATTTCTTACTAGGAGCAGCATTTCTCAAATTTCCTTCAACTACGACAGATAGAGGCCGAACTGTCTCACGACGTTCTGAACCCAGCTCGCGTACCGCTTTAAATGGCGAACAGCCATACCCTTGGGACCTTCTCCAGCCCCAGGATGCGACGAGCCGACATCGAGGTGCCAAACCGCGCCGTCGCTGTGGACGCTTGGGCGCGATAAGCCTGTTATCCCCGGCGTAACTTTTATCCGTTGAGCGATACCCCACCCACGTGGTTCTCTGCCTTGCGGCAGAATGGTACCGGATCACTTTCACCTGCTTTCGCATCTGCTCGACTTGTAGGTCTTACAGTTAAGCTCCCTTAAGCGAATACACTATCGCGCTGATTTCCATCCAGCGCTAGGGAACCTTCGCGCGCCTCCGTTACTCTTTAGGAGGCAACCGCCCCAGTTAAACTACCCACCAAACAATGTTCCCATTTCTTATAACAAAACAGGTTAGATTCAAAACACATTCAGGGTGGTATCTCAAGGACGACTCCACTCCCGCTGACGCGGAAGCTTCAAAGTCTCACACCTATCCTGCACAAAACATATCTCGAATCAATGTCAAGTTGTAGT
>JACRIC010000046.1 GCA_016235915.1 Candidatus Peregrinibacteria bacterium | reverse complement strand
TTGCCTCGGCCAGAATGAATATACCAGCCATCTGGAACATTTTGCGTCGGGAACCTGCCTCGGCCAAGATGGTCAGAAACATGACCAAAACCCACATGGCACAAGGGTTAAAGCCATCCACAAAACCGAGCACCAGCGACATGGCGCCCAGGGAATATCTGGAAACATCCACAACCTTGCCGATCACGGGGATTGTAATCCAGGTATTTGGCGCTTGCGCGGAGCATTGAATGGATTCCCCTTCAATGGTGCATCCGCTTCCATCAGAAACAACGCTTTTACTGCCTCCCGCGGCAAAAAATTCCTCAAAAGTATATTGTCGCTTGCCCTTGGCCTCATCTATAAGGGCCCGGAACTTTTTGCCGGTTGTTTCAGGAGTGTCGAACCCTTGCATCAACACGCCATCAATAATAGTGACGGGTGTAACCTTGGGTAATTTTTCCAGCTCCATCAACTCAAGGAAGTGCTTTTTGTGCTCGGATTCAGAAATATCGTGATACACAACAATCAAATCACCGCGCTCTTTCTGCAGATCGTTCAAAAACTTCTTCTCCGCCTGGCAATGCCCGCAATCCTGACGCTCAAAAACTTCCACACGGACCGTGTCGGTTGGAGTTTCAATTGCGTAAGCCGCTGGAGTCGCCAGAAAAACGACCGCGAATAGAGAAAGAAAAAATTTTTTAAAAAACATATGAACTATTAATTTTTAACTACTGACTCTTAACTTTTTTAAAAAGCCACAACATCATACCATAAAAAATATCCTTTTTTCGTCAAAGGAATATAATAAGGCCATGAAAAACTTCAATGAAGATCTAAACAAATTATTCAACGAAATGGCGGATCTGCTGTCTATTTTGGACGAGAATCCGTTTAAAATCCGGGCCTACCGGTTGGCAGCCCGGCGGCTCAAGGAGGATTTTAGGCCTATCACCAAAAAGGATGCCAAAAAAGAGGTGCTAAAACAGATCCCGGGAATCGGGGAGGCGCTGGCCGAAAAGATGATCCAATATATAAAGACGGGAAAAATAGAAGCATTGGAAAAACTGCGCCGTGACATACCCAAGGCAGTCAGAGAGTTGCTCGACATTCCTCATCTGGGGCCAAAACGCGTGCGCGATCTTTACATTAATTTAGGAATTAAATCGAAAGAGGATTTGCTGGAAAAAGCGCGCAATGGAGAAATAGAAGAATTGCCGGGCTTTGGAGAAAAGTTGGTAAAGTCCATCCTTGAGGCTCTGGCATCCGGACAGGAAAAAAAGCGCCGTCATGAACGAAAAGATATTGAGCCAATTGCCAAAAAATTAGTGAAAATCCTAAAAAAAACAAAGGGGGTAAAAAAAGTTGAAATTGCCGGCAGTTACCGACGAAAAAGCGAAACGGTGGGGGATTTGGACATTTTAGTTTTAGGTGAAAAGTCCGGCGCGGAAGCGGAAAAAAATCTCCTCAAGGCATTCGACAATACAACTATACTGGCCAGTGGCGAAACAAAGGTCTCATTTATGATCTTCCCTGAAAATCTCCAGGTCGACATCCGGTTTGTGCCGGAAGAGAGCTACGGAGCGGCTCTGCTCTATTTCACCGGCAATAAGGATTACAATGTAATGATGCGAAAAGTGGCAATTGAAAAAGGGTACCTGCTAAATGAGTATGGCCTTTTTGAAAACGGCGAATACATCGCCGGAAAAACCGAAAAGGAAGTCTTTGAAAAGCTCGGCCTCCCAGCCACTCCTCCCAACAAAAGAAAATAAATCCTCAAATTGTTATGTGCAATTTGAGCCACCACATGGCCCATTCGCCGCGGCGGATCCCACCACTTGTTATTTTGTTCTCTATTCTTCACAACATAATCAACCAACGCAAAGCTTGAGAAAAAACGATTGTGTACTAAAATAAAAACAGACTGGAATGCTCGTTGTCTGCCTATAATTTCCTCTACAATCCTACCTAAGGGATTCCAATATCTATTCCGGCTGTGGTCGGAATGTGCGGAGACCCACCTGACTACACTTGGGGATTAATAAGGCAGTGAACGGCATTTCGGTCTTTTTAAATTGTCGATGTTTCTTCAGCCGCCAAAATTATGGTATAAAAGAGATAGAAACTAAATTACACAAATGCAAAAAGAAGAAAATAAAACCACCCCAGGCGCTGAGCCCGCAAAAGAAACACCCTCAAAGGATGCTCCTCAGGGAAAAGGAGTGAAAAAAGCGGTTCATCATATTTTTTCTAAAATCCAGACCAAAACCGGATTGGACGATAAAAAAGTCGACGAATTCCAGAAAAAATGGTTCGCGATTCCGGAAAACCGCACCAAATACGAACACCTCAAAAATGTGCCGGATGTAGTGGGCGAGGAGTTGTTCGCCATGTTTAACGACATCATCGATTTCGTCCAGGATCAGGAAGGAGGCAAATCCCATGTTTTTGCGTCATTAAAAAACGAAGCGATGGAGATCAAAAAAGACCCCAAAGCGTTCGCGCAATTTGTTTACGGAAAAGGGAAATCGATTTTCGGAAAGGGAGTCGCTATTGTAAAAAACCTATTCACTAAAATCCAGGAAAAAAAGGCGGCAGCAGTGCCGGCCGAAGCCCCAAAGCCCGCGGAAACTCCAGAAGAAGAGAAGGTAAAGGTAGAGGAAAAACCGACTCCAGCCACTGCCCCAGCTCCAAAAGAAAAAAAAGTTGAAGTGAAAAAACCGGCCAAGGCAAAAAAAGAAGTGAAAAAACCAGTTGCCAAAGAAAAAACGAAGACAAAAAAAGAAGAAAAGCCGGCGGCTAAAAAAACAGCCAAAAAGCCCGCAAAAAAATAAGGAAGGTTTCCTCTGACCCCAAACCTTGTCTCCGAATGACTGGCGGGGTATATTAAGCGGGTAAAAACTATTCAAACGTATGAAAATCTCTCTCAACTGGCTCCAGAATTTTGTCACGCTCACCGAAAAGAATCAGGATAAAATCAAAGAAATCATCACGGCCCGCAGCGCGGAAATTGAGACGATGGAAAACATCGGCGCTCATTTGGACAAAGTGGTTTTGGGGCGCATCGAAAAAATCATGCCTCATCCCAACGCCGATAAACTGAAAATCACAATCGTCGACAACGGCGAAGAAAAACTGAAAGTGGTGTGTGGCGGTTCCAATTTAAAAGAAGGAATGAAGGTGGCGCTCGCCCAGCTTGGCGCGGTGGTAAAATGGCATGGCACCGAAGTGGTGAAGATGGAAAAAGCGAAAATCCGCGGAGAGGAAAGCTTTGGCATGATCTGCGCGAGCGAGGAGATCGGTTTACAAGACATGTTCCCCAAAAAAGAGGAAAAGGAGATTGTGGATTTAAGTCATCTGGACGCCCCCATCGGCACTCCGCTCGCCAAGGTACTGGGCTTGGATGACACGGTGATCGATATCGATAACCACGCCATCACGCACCGCGCTGACCTTTTTTCCCACATGGGTTTCGCGCGCGAATTTGTGGCATGCGGTCTGGCCAAATGGAAAAAATCCGTAGGGGCAGGATATACCCTGCCCAAAACTGGTTCGCCCGCCCCCATCACGATTGAAATGGAATCACCAGAGCTTTGCCGGAATTATTTGGGAGTTTATATCACCGGTATAGACACAAAAGAATCACCGGACTGGATGAAAAAACGCCTGAGCGCCTGTGGCATTCGTCCTATTTCCAACCTGGTCGACATCACCAACTTTGTCATGTTGGAGCTCGGCATGCCCATGCACGCGTTCGATCTGGATCAGGTGAAAGGGAAAAAATGGGTGATGCGAAAAAGCAAAAAGGGCGAAAAGGTCGTCACCCTCGACCAAAAAGAAATTGAGCTGATCGAAGGCGTAACCATTTTGGACGACGGGAATGAAATTTTCGACCTGTGCGGCATCATGGGCGGATTTAATAGCGGGATTGGGATCAAAACAAACCGCATTTGGCTCCATGCGCCTGTCTATAATCCCTCTCTCACGCGCCGGGCCGTCAGGGGCATGGGAACCATCAGTGACGCCGCCATCATCTATGAAAAAGGGGTAGATACTGAATTGGCAAAAGAGGGTCTGGCGCGCGCCATAGAACTCATTTTGGAGCTTTGCACCAATGCCAAAGTGGCCAGCGAAGTAACACACATTCAGCCACACAAATCCGAAAAACGCGAACTAAATCTGCGCGATGAACAGCAGGAACGGATGATCGGTTTCAAAATCCCCGCGAAAGACACCAAAACCATTCTGACGAATCTGGGCTTCGGTGTAACAAAGGCCAAAGGTGGATACAAGATTGCGGTACCGAGCTGGAGAATGAATGATGTTAAAGGCGAGGCGGATATAATTGAGGAAGTGGCCCGCGTTTACAGCTACGACAAAATCCCCTTCACCACGCCCGTGGCGGAACTCAAACCCATTTCCATCAACTCACGCCGCGTTCTGCAAAAGCAGATAAAAGACAAACTGGTGTCATTTGGTTTTAACGAAATCTACACCTTCGCTTTTTTAGGAACTGAACTGCTCGCCAAATGCGGAATGAAACCGGATCACGGAAGCATATCGATCGCCAATCCGATCAGCAGCGACATGTCGATCATGCGCCAGAGCTTACTCCCCCGCACCTTGCAGACGGTTGCGGACAACCTTCGCTTTCAAAAACAGTTCAGAATGTACGAAATCACTCGCACTTTCCACCGGAAAGGAGAGAATGCGGAAGAAAAAACAGGTCTTATCATCGCCTCGGTTGGCGAAAATTTTAGAGACCTTCAGGGGGTTGTGGAAAATTTAGGTTTATCGGTGGAGCCGATGGATTCAAAGGAGTGTCAGCCCCATCAGCACCCCGGCCGCGCGGGCGCGCTGGTTTTCCACGGAAAAAAAATTGGATCTGTTTATGAGATCCACCCGCAAATCGAAAAAAACTTTGATCTGAAGACCCGTGTGACAGTCGCGGAAGTGGATTTTGAGGCTCTGCATGAACTGGGCGCGGGCCAAAAAATCATCTACAAAGAATTGCCGAAATTTCCAGCCATTCAACTCGATGTGAGTCTGCTGATTCCCAAGAAACAATTGGCCGAAACGTTCTTCCACGCCATCAAAAAAACCGATCAGGCTTTGATTAAGGACATCCGGCTGGTGGACGAATACGCGGGTGAAAAAATCGAAAAAGACAAACGCAGCCTTACCTTCTCCATCACTTACCGTTCGGACAAAGAGACCCTCACGGACATCCAGGTAAACGCAGTGCACCAAAAAGTGCTGGCGAATCTGAAAACCGCTGGCGCGAGCATTCGCGACTGAGGCAATTTACGAAAGAAATAGGCTTTTTAGCTCATTCAAAGCGTAAATCGTTTTCCAAGGATTTTCATCTTCCTGATCAGGAGTTTCTTCCGCAAATTTTCCATTTTTGAACCAGATGGTCTTGAATCCGCATCGGTTGCTCAGCAAAATTTCTTTCTTAATGCGATCTCCAACAGAGAATATCTCTTCATCAGATGAAGCCACTCTTTTAATGGATTCAAAATCCTGAATATCTTTTTCTTCTTTCAAAATTATTTTTTCAAAAAACTGATCTATTTTTAATTCATAAATAAAATTCTCCCGCTCTTTGGTTCCTTTACCGATAAGAAATAATCTATGCCCAAAGTTTTTTAAGTCGGCCAAAATTTCAAAAGCGCCTTCGAACAATTTCCCCTCATC
>JACRIC010000044.1 GCA_016235915.1 Candidatus Peregrinibacteria bacterium | reverse complement strand
TCCCGGACCAAAAATTATATAATCCGCTTCGGCAATCACTTGCGCGGCGGCGGAATAAATCTTTGGCTGCCCTTCCAGCCACACTTTTTTTATTTTTAACCTGAATTCCCATAATATTTATCGCAGTGAAAGAGTGAAAAACGTTGAGACGCCATCATTTGAACGACTATTGCCAAAGAAGAGGAATCCAAAAGGTTCAAGATATGTCTGCCATTTTTCCAAAGCGAAAAAATCGGAATGTACGGCATTGATATCATTGGTGACCGACAAAATCTTTTCCATCGCCGGTAATGAAAAAGGAGTTTGAGAATTGAGTGATTTCAATCCATAAGCCACAAAACTTCGATCACTGCTCAAAAGAAAAATGTCGCTATTCGGAGAAAAGGCATAGAAAAAATCACGATCGGAAAAGCGAAGAGTGGCAATGACGCTGTCGTCGGAAGTAAGTTCTTGTCCTGTGGCGCCAACGGAATCGGCAAGCGCGGCTTTGCGAGAAAAAGTTTCTGTCAGCTGTATGAGTTTTTTGAGATCTGCTGAAGGATCATTGAGATGGAGCGCAAGATCAAAAGATTGCCCATTGTCAGTTTTGTGAACCGAGATCACGTATTCGTCGCGAAGGAGCGGATAAATATCATTTTCCAATGATACGAGTGGATCAAAATATTTGTCTTTTTGCGCCCGAAGCATCCCTTCAGCCACAATGGCCGCGGAAGGATGCACGGTATTCATAAGAGAAAGTGTTTGTTGAAATTCTCCGGGAAAATCACGTCCGCCCATAAGAAAAAGAAGGTTTTCCTGCGAAACAAGAGGAAGAAGCGCGCCGTCATATTTTCTTTCAAATGACGACTCACCGGCGAGGGAATTTTTGGAAAGAGCGAGAAATGATTTTCCGAGGAGTTTTCCATTCTCAAAAGACGCGGAGAAACCCATGCTCGGATAAATCTTTGCCATTGGCGCAAAAAACGCAAGAGTGCCAAGAGATTTGCGACTCATAAGAAGCTCGATATTGCCGTAAGCGAAAATCGGGAAATTATCAGGGAGATTGCTGTGAGCGCTGAGATACCACGGATTTTTGCTCAACACATCGCCTTTTTTTTGAGCATTGACCAATTCGGAAAGAAGATCAGAATTTTCGGAAAAAATAGCGTAACGGTCAAGAAAATTCGTGGATTGACCGGTAATGTTCGGTGTTTTTTTTCGATTTTTCGTCTCGAGAAAAAGAACGCGTCCCGTATTTCCATTGATATTAAGAAAAGCAAGCCCCGCCTTTTTTCCAAACCACGGCCGAATATCGGTATCAAAGTTAATGCCGGTTTCAGAAACAAGAATTTGTTGCAAGGCATCCTCGCGAAAGGCAGGATAAGCCTGAAGTTCTTGAAAAAAATTTCTCGCATTCCGATCAGCCGTATCGATTTCAATCAGCGCAATAGTTTCTCGCGCCGGAAGAAAATTCGCTATGTCACGGGCCGCGAAAATCTTTTGAAAAAGAAAAAAACCGATAAAAATAAGAGAGACACTGGCCACGATCACCAAAATAATTCCCGTAACAAAAGGAAGAGAAAAAGTTTTTTTAGAAGACAGGTGTTTCTCTTTTTTTTTCTGCTTGAGCTTTTTATGCGCCGCACGTTCAAGCTCTGCACGCTCTTTTTTCGTGAGTTTCTCTTGTTTCTGCTTCTGGGACTTTTTTTGAGTCATAAAAAGCGCAATCAATTAACCATTATACTATACTCATTTTCACTCAAAACGCAAAAATGGAGACGAATCCATTGTATGAAGTTTATGCAAGATGTTTGAAAAAAAAACGATTTTCGCTACAATATCAACGTAAAAATTATCCACGTCCACATTCTCATGCTCGCATCCGATCTTCGCCGCCGCTTCATTGATTTTTTTGTCAAAAAACACGGACATGCAGAAATTCCAAGCGCTTCGCTCATTCCCGAAAACGATCCGACCGTACTTTTTACCACTGCCGGAATGCATCCGCTGGTACCTTATTTGATGGGAGAAAAACATCCGGCGGGAACGCGCCTTGTTGATTGTCAAAAGTCTCTCAGAACCGACGATATCGATGAGGTCGGAGACACCACGCACCTGACTTTTTTTGAAATGATGGGAAACTGGTCGCTCGGCGATTATTTCAAGGATGGAGCCATCCGGATGAGTTATGAATTTCTGACATCATCGGTTGAACAGGGAGGAATCGGAATCGATCCTGACAGACTGCACGTTTCTTGTTTTCAAGGAGACAGCGATGCGCCGCGCGATGAAGAAGCCGCAAAAGTTTGGGAATCGTTGGGATTTTCTCGCGTCGGAAAAGTATTTGATCCGGAAAAAGACCGGCGAAAAATATTTTTTTACGGAAAAAAGGAAAACTGGTGGGGGCCTGCGGGACAAACAGGTCCATGCGGACCCGATACCGAGATGTTTTACGATCGGAGACTCCCCGCATGTCAGGAATGTCCGAAAAAAGGAGTCAGCTGTGATTGCGGCCGATTCGTTGAAATCTGGAATGATGTTTTTATGGAATTTAATAAAAAAGCCGACGGAACATACGAGCCCTTACAACAAAAAAATGTCGATACGGGCCTCGGACTGGAGCGAGTGACGGCAGTTCTTCAAGGAAAAAAATCACATTTTGAAACAGAGTTATTCACCCCAGTTATCGAAAAAATTCGCGAGTTGAGTGTCAAAATGACGGCAACGACTGATCGTGTTCACTCCGAGCGCATCATTGCCGATCATTTTCGCGCGGCGGTATTCGTGCTGGGGGACGATCGTGGCTTAACGCCGAGCAATACGGATCAGGGTTATGTGATTCGGCGGCTCATAAGACGTGCGATACGAGAGGGGAGAAAATTGGGAATTGACCGAAATTTCGCGCATGAAATTGCAGAAATTATTATTCGCGATTACAGCAATCCTTATTCGGAATTGTCCCGAAATCGCGAAAAAATTCTTTCGGAATTGGAAAAAGAAGAAGCATTATTTCGAAAAACACTCGATCACGGCGAAGGCGAATTTGAAAAAATTAAAAAAATATTGCAGGAAAATCAGCAGTCGATCATCAGCGGACGCATCGCTTTTAAACTCTACGACACTTTTGGCTTCCCGCTTGAAATAACTCGCGAACTCGCCGGCGAAAACGCCATGACCGTGGATGAAAAAGGATTTGAGGAAGCGTTTAAAAAACATCAGGAGCTTTCTCGCGCGGGAGCGGAACAGAAATTTGCGGGAGGACTGCAAGATCATGGTGAAAAAACGACTCGTCTTCACACGGCCACTCACCTGCTTCATCAGGCTCTGCGTACCATTCTTGGAGAGCATGTGCGGCAAATGGGCTCAAATATCACGGCTGATCGTTTGAGGTTTGATTTTGCGCATCCGGATAAAATGACGAAAGAGGAAATTACCGCAGTGGAAAAACTGGTCAACGAAAAAATAGCCGAAGCTCTGCCGGTAAGTGTTCAGGAAATGACGGTTGCCGAAGGAAAGTCTGCTGGAGCGCTGGGATTTTTTGAACATAAATACGGCGATCGCGTGAAAGTGTACACCATCGGCAATCGCGTCCTCGGAACGATTTTTTCTTGTGAAATTTGCGGCGGCCCGCACGTAAAAAACACGAGTGAATTGACCTCATTCAAAATTCTCAAAGAGGAATCGAGTTCCTCAGGAGTCAGACGGATTAAGGCCGTGGTGCTATGACTCCTTCCAGCACCCACTCTCTCGCCTTGGTAATCATCACGGACACTATTCCACCAATGAGATTTTTATTTCCCGGGAACAAAATCGGTTTAAAAGTGTCGGTTTTTCCGCTTAAAAGGCCTTTTTTCGTCGATTCCACCAGAATTTTTACGGTTCGCCCTTCGTATTCTCGATTTTTCTCAAAAGAAATGCGCCGAAGAACATCATTCAGCGCATGCCATCGTCTCGTTTTTTCCGCTTGTGGCACATCGTCCCTCATCATTTTTTCTGAAACCGTACCCTTCCGAGGGCTATACTCCGCAAGATACGCCATATCAAAGCGCACGATTTCAAAGAGATCGAGAGTTTGCTGAAATTCCTCATCCGTTTCTCCGCAAAATCCAACAATAATATCCGTAGTAATGGCACAGTCAGGCATGGCGCTCCGAATTTTTTGTGCAATCGAAATATATTTTTCCCGAGTATATCGTCGGTTCATGCGAGAGAGAACGGTATTACTTCCTGACTGCACCGGAAGATGGATCGCATGGCACACGCGTGAAAGTTGGCTGATCGTCGAAATGAGTTCGTCGGTCATAAATTCCGGATGCGAAGAGGTAAATCGAATGCGCCGGATGCCTCGAATAGTATTGAGTTGTTTCAGGAGCTCTGCGAAAGGATGCCCAGTAACATTCGAAAAAAAACCGGATTTTTTATCAAACGCGCTTTGACCGTAGCCATTCACTTTTTGTCCGAGAAGCGTGATTTCACGGGCTCCATTTTTCACCAATCGCTTTGCCTCGGCCAGAATCGCAGACATCGGTCGGCTCCGTTCACGGCCACGAGTATAGGGCACAATGCAAAAGGTGCAAAAGTGATCGCAACCGGTCATAACAGGAAGATAGACTTGAAAATTTGATGCGATTTTTGGAAAGATGGCAAAGTAATTATCCAGTGTCCCTTCACGAATTTCATCAAAACAAAGCTGAGAGTTTTTCCCATGAAATTTTTTCAAAATATTCGGCAGACGAGGCAAGTCTTCAATGCGGAAAACAAAATCAAGGTCGGGAATACGTGTCAGAAGCGGATCAGGCTTATCAATAGAATCCCGATTTCGCGTCCCGGTTTTTCGCACCATGCAACCCGTAAGTCCGATTGCGAGATTTTTATTCTTCCGTCGCAAAGTTTGCCAATGGCGAACATGACCGCGCGTCCGATCTTCAGCTTTCTGCCTCACCGAACACGTATTGACAATAAGCAAGTCTGCGTCAGGGCCGACCGCGGCAGGCTCATATCCCATGGTTTCAAGAATACTGGCCGTTCGCTCCGAATCAGAATAATTCATCTGACAGCCAAGGGTTTGAAGAAAATATCGCATGATGGATTATTGTGGAACATGACTTGTTCGATGTTGATTTTTTAAATTGATCAAAAGTCGAACATAAAAGACGGGTTTCGGTATTTTTTCCACGCGAAACAGGATTTTTTCCGCGGCAGTTTGAGCTTCGAGAGTTCCATAGTCCAAAATAGTGCTTAAAAAACCGGCATTGCCGCCTTTCACATCTTGTATTTGAGAAAGTTCGCTCTCCGCCACTTCTCTCGAAAGAAAAGATATTTGATTTACGCTGACAATCCGTTTATTGGTAATGATGAGAACGTCCAGTTCCTCATTCAGCCATTTGATAAAAGTCACAAGAACAATAAAAAGAAGATAGATCGAAAAAAAAGCGCTCACAATTTTGACAATGTTCGTCTGAAATTGCGAAAAAAAATTTACCAGCAGAGCAAAGTAAACGCCGAGAGGCACAATGCCAAACAGAAAAAGAAAAAAAAGGACATTGAAATGAGCGATCCAGTGTTTTCGAAGCACCAGCTCAATGATTTCTCCTTCCGCCTGTCCTGGAAAATTGACGGTTCGCATCTACGACAATTTTGGCAGTGATTGGGGCGTTTGTAAAGTTGATACAGAATGTTCGCGTCGCCGAGTTTGGTCAAAATTTTGCTTCGCCGTACCGATACAGCGAAAATAATGATTCGGCGCCGGAACAAAACGAATTTTCTTGATAATACTTATGGCGGGAAGCGAAAATTCGAGTACACCGTAATTCAAAATGGTTTCAAGAACACCGCTACTGTATTTTTTAATATCCTGAATCATATTGAGATCAAAAGCATCTTGATCATCTTTAAAAAAAAC
>JACRIC010000043.1 GCA_016235915.1 Candidatus Peregrinibacteria bacterium | reverse complement strand
TAGGGGCAGAAATGTCAGCGTTGGCCGCAAAAAGAACCAAATGTGAAGTCTGGACGCGCGTCATGGGCTACCATCGGCCGGTTTCGCAGTTTAATAAAGGAAAAAAATCCGAACATTGCGAAAGGACTCATTTTCAAGAAGATGCGAGCATGCAGAGCTCGTATGCTTTGTAAAACCCGTCATGACTCATAACCCCATGCGCTACAAATTTTTCTACACTTCGCGTTGCCATCGGTGTCCGGAGGTCAAAAGTTAGCTGGAAAAAAGAAAGGACAGTGAAGGAGACTGGATAGCCGCGGACAAGCTAGAAGGTTTAAACGAAGCCAGAAAATACAGTGTGATGCAGGTGCCGACAGTACTTTTCATGGACGATGAGATAGAAATGAGGCGCGCAAATTCGATTGCGGAACTGGAGGTCGCACTGTCATCTTGACGATAAAACCCCCATGCGCATCTCCGGCTTTCAAAAACTCACCCTTCTCGATTACCCTGGCCACATCTCAGCGCTGATTTTCACGACCGGTTGCAATATGCGTTGTCCTTTTTGTTATAACGCAGAAATGGTACTGCCGGAAAAAATCGCCGCCTATAAACATTTCATTGAAGAAAAAGAAGTTTTGAAGGTTTTGCAAACAAGAAAAGATTTTCTGGAAGGAGTCGTAATAAGCGGAGGAGAGCCGACTCTTCAACCAGATTTAAGAAATTTTATTATAAAAATAAAAGGGCTCGGGTTGAAAGTGAAACTGGATACCAATGGTCTGCGTCCTTCCATACTCGAAAAACTTTTCAAAGAGCGCTTGCTGGATTTCGTAGCCATGGACATCAAAGCATCGCTTGAAAAATATACGGAAGTCGCCAACGTTCCCATTGACACAAAAAAAATTCAAAAAAGCATCGGACTCATTATGGAAAGCGGTATTGACTATGAATTTCGATCCACGATCATTCCGAAATTTCACTCTGCGCAAGAAATGGAAAAAATGGCGCGTCTGATCGCAGGAGCTCGACACTACGCGCTTCAGAGATTTATGCCGGTTCACACACTCGACCCTGCCATGGCAACAGAAAAGCCATACTCCGAATCGGAAATAAAGATGTTCGCCACCATCGCACAAAAACATGTCAAAAAAATCGAACTGCGAGGATGAAAAATTCATTGGGGGTTCATTTGTGCGAAAATTCGGGTACAATATGGCCAAAAGGTGTTATACTATTATTCTCGACTTTCTTTCCTATGCCAAAATTTCTTATAGAAGGCGGCATCCCTCTTCAGGGAGAAATCACAGTTTCTGGATCAAAAAACGCGGCTCTGCCCATTTTGGCGGCCTGTCTTTTGACCGATCAACCATGCACGATAAAAAATGTGCCGGATATAGCGGATGTGAGGAGTATGTTGAAACTCATGGAACTTCTGGGTACAAAAACGAATTTTCAGCACGGGACCGCCATTATTCAGGCTAAAACCATGAAAAATGTGCCGATCCATGATCCTGTGGTCAAGAAATTCAGAGCTTCCATTCTGCTTCTTGGGCCGCTTCTCGCCCGCATGAAAGAGGTAAAGCTGGATTTTCCGGGAGGCTGTATCCTTGGGAAGCGCTCTATTCACGCTCATATGCATGTTTTGAGTGAATTGGGAGGCGAAATTTTGGAAGATAAGGAGCACATTCACCTTCGCCGATCAAAGAATCTGAAGGGAAAAGAGGTAATAATGTCGGAAATATCGGTAACCGCCACGGAAAATGCCATTATGTCTGCGTCGCTGGCAGAGGGAACGACCGAGATCCGGTTAGCCGCCGCAGAGCCTCACGTACAAGATTTGTGTCATTTTTTGAATCGAATGGGCGCCCATATTAAAGGTATTGGAACTCATACCTTGACAATTCGTGGCGTTTCGAAGCTCAAAGGAGCATCTCACCGAATTACTCCTGATTATCTGGAAGTGGGGGCATTGGCGCTTGCTTCGGTGTTGACAGGTGGCACAGTCACTATAAATGATATAGAAAGCCATCATCTGGATGCCTTCTGGAACAAGCTTGCCGAAACCGGGGCAAAATTTTCCCTTGAGCCTCATCGAGTGACATTATATCCATCGGATGAATTAAGGCCGCTTGCAAAGCTTCGGACAGCCGTATATCCGAGTTTCCCAACAGATCTTCAGGCGCCGTTTGCCGTGCTGTTGACTCAGGCAAAAGGGGAAAGCCATATTTTTGAAACCTTATTCGAAGGCCGTCTCAATTACCTTTTTGAATTGGAGAAAATGGGGGCAAAAGTGGAAATTGTAAACCCTCATCAAGCACGGATCAATGGACAGACGCCACTTGGCGCCGTGCCAGTTGCCAGTTGCGATATCCGGGCAGGGACAGCCATGGTGCTTGCGGCGCTGATTGCCAAAGGGGAAACAGAGGTGAGTAATGTATACTATATCGATCGCGGATACGATAGATTGGATGAAAAGCTCCGAAAATTAGGCGCAAAAATTAAGAGGATAGAGGTGTAATGTCGTCACGCATGTCTTCAGCGTTCCGTAACAATCTCCACCTCCCCCTTTTCGCCGATTGCAAAAGTAATCCGTCCGAACAGATCATTGCGAAAAACGGATATACCTCTCCGCGAAGCTGAAATGAGCGTTTCTCGGTGCGGATGTCCGAATTGATTGCCTTCACCAGATTGAATAGCCATGTATTGAGGCGAAACTGCCGAAAGGAAAGCTTCTGTACTGCTCGTGCGACTCCCATGGTGACCGGCCTTCAAAAGATCAGCGGTCATTTCTATTCCATTCTCTAAAAGTTTTTTTTCCACTTCTTTTTCCACATCCCCGGGAAAAAAAGCGCGAAAATTTTCAGAGATTCCTTGATATTCCACCCGTAGCACGATCGAAGAATTATTCACATTATCAAATTTTTGACCCAAAAGAGGCGTAAAAGGGTAGAGCACATCGAAAAAAACAGTCTTTCCAATCAGAAAATCCTCATCCGCTTTCGCAAAATAGAGGGTTATCCCCTGCTCTCTGACCTCCCGAAGGAACTCGTCATATATTTCACTGGGATAACTCACGCCGGTAAGCAATACATTTTTTACCCGATACCGTTGTATGACAGGAAGAAGCCCCATGAGGTGATCGGCATGCGGATGTGTCAAAACAACCAAATCAATCGTTTTTTCAAAGAACGGCAAAACCTCAGAAAGTTGACTCAGGACGGCATTCCCCGGCCCGCCATCAATGAGGATTTCGTGAAAGGAAGGAGTCTGAATGAGGACGCTATCGCCTTGCCCGATATCAAGAAAATGTATTTTTAAGGCATCCCCAGGAAGTTTCAAGAGAAAAATCGAAAGAAGGACAATCCCGGCAAGAAGAGAAGTGTAAACATAAAAAATATATTTTAAAGGGATTTGATCGAAACGCA
This sequence comes from Candidatus Peregrinibacteria bacterium, assembly GCA_016235915.1. GTDB lineage: Bacteria > Patescibacteriota > Gracilibacteria > UBA1369 > JACRIC01 > JACRIC01. The sequence continues at coordinate 2,255 of JACRIC010000043.1, read as the reverse complement.
TATTCGCGAAAATGTGCAAAAACCGTATCACACATACATTAAATTTTTTTAAAAAATTTATACAATGTCATTCTGAGCGTAGCGAAGAACCTCTGCCAGCTAAACAGATGACATTTTGTTAACTCGTTAATAACCAATAATTTAATATCTCACAACCCCATATCCTTTCCGTTTCACGAAAACCCAGCCAATCAAGCCTGAAAAAATCGCAAGCAGACCGAGCATACCGGCGGGCCCTGTCACCGGAACAGGCGCTCCGGGACAAGCCGCAAGACATACGCCAGTCGTAACACCAGAACTCTCATTGCCAGCATTATTTCGAGTCGTGACTTTAAAGGTATAATTTTTGGTCGAATCAAGTTTCAGGGTGAAACGTGTCACATCCGGAGCCAGCAATGTGCCGGAATCATAGGTTTTTCCATCATCAGTAGAAACGTAGACGACATAATTGGCAAGATCACCCGCGGAATTGTCCGAGGCAGTCCATGTCATTTCCATAACATTTTCTGCCACCTTCGTAGTGAGATTGGTGATTTCTTCGGGGGCTTGAGCATTTTCTGTGGGCGCCACATCAGCTTCCCGCATAAAATCGGCCGTACCGGTAAAATCACTCGCAATCAGATTTCCGGCAAGATCAGTAATATTGCTTGCCGAAAGGCGATATTCGGTATCGATTTTCTGTTCCGCAGTGGAAAGAGTCACGGTTTGGCCGTCCGCAAGAAGTGACGCGCTGACGACCGCGAGACTCACACTCGGATTATTTTTTTCAATGATGGTAAAAAGATTTTCCGCGTTTTCCGCAAGCACAATTTTCTCCGAAAACATGACCGTGATTTCAGTTCCACTCACAGAATCCGCATCAATAATTTCAGGAGCAACCGTATCAGTGGATGTTGCGGGAACAATTCCGACAACACCGCTGAAACTGGCAGTATCGGATTCACCGCTTTCAATGAGATTTCCCGCGGTATCTTCGATGGAAATACCAACAGTCAGAAGGTATTCAGTGTCCTCTTGTGTTTTGGTGGTCAAAAGAACGGTTTTTTCTTCAAGGTCTTCAGGATCAAATTCAGCCGAAATCACCTCAAGCGGTTGCTGAGTTTCAGGAGTTTCAATAGTGAAAGCCTTTTCAGGGTTTTTCTCGGGAAGAACAATCGTTTCGGAAAAAATCACTCGCACGAGAGTACCTGAAATCGCTTCAGCAGAAGTAACCGTTGGCGCCACGGTATCAGTTTGTGCGCTGACAGCCGACGGCTTGGAGTTAGCTTCAAAACTATAATTTTCGGATTCGTTTCCAGCCGCATCATAGGCCGTAACCGCAAAATAATAGGTCGTGCCATTTTGCAAATTGCTGATGGTATATGTCAGAACTTTTTTGACATCGAGAGTGGAATCATACGTTTGTCCCGCCTTGGTCACAGAAGTTTTTCCATAATAAATTTTGTATCCAGTCGCATCAGTGTCGGTAGAGGCGTCCCATGTGAGGAAAACTTTGGAATCGCCTGCTATTGCGATGACATTATCAGGAGATTCCGGAGCAATGGTATCCCCTGCCGCAAAAGCAGAGGTCACAAGCAGAGCAAAAATGGTCAATGTTACGCCAATCGAGAAGATCTTGTTCATATTTTTTATTACGTTAAAAAAGTTATCGGATAATTATACCAAAAAAGCACTCGTGTTGCAAGGGGCGCGGATCATACGCACTCCGCGGAGTTTACCCTGAGCTGTGTCGAAGGGCTCCGTGCGTGTCATAAATTTTTTAGAAATTCTTCATCTTGTTTTGGTATGACGGACATGGCTCATGATTTTTTACAATATGCCTGTTACCCTCCTGTCATGTATCCTCCACGGACTTTCTGTCACGGCAGTGGAAGTCGAGGTTGATATTCTTTCCGGTATGCCGCGTTTTACCATTGTTGGACTGGGTGATACGGCCATTCAGGAGGCAAAAGAACGCATTATTTCCGCGGTGAGAAATAGCGGTTTTCATTATCCGCGCACCAAAAAAACGGTCAATCTTGCTCCGGCTGACTTGAAAAAACAGGGGCCAGTTTTTGATCTTCCCATTGCGGCAGGACTCTTGATTGCTTCGCGACAAATTCCGGAGCCTCCAGATTTGAAAAAATCGCTTATTATTGGAGAATTGGCTTTAGATGGCTCTCTCAAAAGGATTAATGGAGCGCTTCTTCTTGCCGATTTTGCCAAAAAAAATGGTTTTGAACGGATTTTTCTTCCGGAAACGAATGACTATGAGG
>JACRIC010000045.1 GCA_016235915.1 Candidatus Peregrinibacteria bacterium | reverse complement strand
TTACTGGAAAATTTTCGCAGAGTTGAATCATTTCCAGAATTTTTTCATGCGAAATCGAAGGGTCAGAAATGTAAATTTCGTGAATGTCGCGCTTTTTTATGACTTCCAGCAAGTACTTGGTTTGTCCCAGGAATTTGTATTGGCTTTTTTTGGGCTTCGTGCGGTCGTCGAGAAATCCCGCAATATGAAAACCGAATTCGCGATATTCTTCCAATTTTTCCGCGAGGCGTTTTCCCGGCTTTCCCGCCCCGATAATCAAGATATTTTTTACTCCGTATCCGCGGCGAAAAAGAGCTTTTTGGATGTCTCTTATGAGATATCTGCCGAAATTGAGAAACACGATGGAAATTCCCCAGAAAAGAAGCACCAATCCTCTGGAATAGTTCACTTTTTCCAAAAATGACGCGGCCATAATGAAGATGAGCATCGCGGTCGCCGATTTCGTCACGAGATAAATTTCGCTGATTTTATTGATGCGGCGCTTCTGTTCGTAGAGGCCGTAACTGTAAAAAACCGCTATCAAGAGTAATAAAACATACGGCACAACCTGCAGATAAAAACCGATGGCATGAATTTTGAACGGGCCGTACGTGTCTCGGAGATAATACGCCAAAAGGAAGCTCGCGAAATACCAGAAGATGTCCGAGGCGAGCAGAACGAAAACAGAAAATCCGGTTTGATCGATAATGCGGAGGATGTTTTTCATGACTGAAACCATTTTTGCATGCTTTCCTGCGATGCGATTTTGCGATTCATGATGATTTTACGCTTTTTTATCGCTTTGGGAATGGTTTTGAGCAGTTCGTAAACGGAGGAGAGAAGATATGGCTCCCGCACAACGATATATCCCAAAATAAGGAACTCTTTTACGAAAATCTGGAGCGCGTCTTTTATAAAATTTTTCGGCATTTCGTTTTTTATCTGCATGAGACGCTGATTTCTGTAGGCGAGCGATTTTTGGAAACGGGAAAGGCGACGACGATTTTTCGCGACCTCCCAGTGAGTAAAACGTTTCAACACTCCCGTTCCGCGGCCGTGATACGAGACCGCTTTTGGCACGTAATAACTGCTCCAGCCGAAAAGGCGCATGCGCCATGTCAGGTCGATATCTTCTTTGTACATAAAAAAATCTTCGTCGAAATATTCGTCGTTTATCTTTACCATTTCCAATGCTTCCCTCCGATAGATCGGCGCGGCTCCGGTAACGCCAAAAACCTCTTCTTCGTTTTCGTACTGTCCAAAATCCTTCAGTCCTTGCCCTCGATCGATGATTCGGCGATTGCGATAACAATACAGTCCCGTGGAATCAAAAATATTCGTTTTTATTCCGAGTTCAAAGTTGTATTTCAGAAGTTTTCCTGAAAATGCGCCTGTTTTTGGATGTTTTTCGGCACATTCGAGAATTTTTTCAATGTAATCGGGTTCGAGAACGATGTCCGGATTCATAATCATGACAAAGTCGCCGTCTGTTTCTCTGATACCTTGATTCGCGGCTTTGCTGTATCCGAAATTTTCGGTGTTTTTTATAATTTTTACCGATGAAAAATTCGTTTTTAGGATTTCAAGAGATCGATCGGTTGAGGCATTGTCGATGATGATAATTTCTTTTTTATGCCACGACTGCGTCAATACGGAATTCAGGCAAGAGCCAATCGTTTTTTCAGCGTTGTAATTGATAATGATAATGGAAATTTTCGGCATGGTCTTTACTTTTTTGTTCTCCTCAAAATTTCGAAATATTTTTTTCGATTTATACCTGCTGTTCGCAAATTATTTTTTATAACAAATATCGGCAAATTTTCATACATCGGTATTACAATCGGCCGAATGATGCCTTTTTTGACATAAATGAGATGATCGCCTTTTTGCCTACTCAAAGAAAATCCATCTTTTTCTAAAACTTTCGAAAGAATTTTATAGCTTATCGAGGTAATTTTAGACATATTTCCTTTCACAAAGCTATGCTTAATCTTTCTATAAATATTTTTGGCGCCTGCCACATTTGTTCTCCGTCAACAAATCCTCCCTCCCGTAAAATATTTTGTAAAGTTCCCATTCGTTCGGCCTCCTCAAGAAATCCCTCCACAGCCTCGCGTAAATTTTTTTTTGCCTTTTCTTTGGTTCCTCCGCAGGAAGAAATATCGAGTTCTCGCGTATAGGCAACATACATTTTTCCTTCTTTCCAAATCTGGCTGTTAAAATCTATTTTTATTGTATTTGCCATGGCATCTATGATAAAGGTACATTAAATATACCATATTGAGCTTTTTACCACAATTTTTTACATGCGTATTCTCGTCACCGGCGGCGCCGGATTTATCGGAAGTCATCTCTGCGAAAAACTCCTTCTTGCCGGACATACGGTTGTCGCGCTGGATAATTTTCTTACGGGATCGGAAGAAAATGTGGCTGGATTTGTGAAAAATCCAAGTTTTTCACTCATTCGACATGATATTGTTCAGCCGCTGAAATTTCGAGGAGGGCTGGTCAAAACACTCGGCAGTGAGCCGCTTGACTTTATTTTTCATCTCGCGTGTCCGGCTTCCCCCATTGATTATCAAAAATATCCGCTCGAAACCTTGCTTGCGTCTTCCGAGGGCACAAAAAATATTCTCGATTTCGCGTTGCCAACAAAAACCCGCGTTCTTTTTGCCTCGACATCGGAGGTTTACGGCGATCCTCTCATTCATCCGCAAAAAGAGGATTATTCTGGAAATGTCAATCCGATCGGCCCGCGATCTTGCTATGATGAAGGCAAACGTTACGCGGAAAGTCTTTGTGTCCACTACTCGCGAATTTATAGCCTTCCCATTACTATTATTCGTATTTTTAATACGTACGGTCCGCGAATGCGCCAAAACGATGGACGAGTGATTCCGAATTTTATTATGCAGGCTTTGAGCGGAATGGCTCTCTCCTTAAATGGCGACGGTTCGCAGACGCGGTCGTTTTGCTATGTTTCGGATATGGTGGATGGGCTGATTTCTGCGATGAAGGGTGAGTCCCCGCTTTTCGGCCCGATCAATCTCGGCAATCCCGAAGAAACATCGATTCACGCTCTTGCGGCGCTGATTATTCGACTTACCAATTCGAGAAGCATGGTGAGTTTTCATTCTGCGTTGACCGATGATCCGCGACGAAGATGTCCTGATATTTCGCTGGCGAAAGAGACTCTTGGATTTTCGCCGAATGTTTCTCTTGAGGAGGGATTGCAAAAGACGATTGAATGGTTTAAAAAAGAAGGGTAAATTCTTTTTCCTACTTTTATGAAGCAATTTTTAACTTCCGAATCGGTTACCGAAGGGCATCCCGATAAAATCGCGGATCAAATTTCGGATGCGGTGCTCGATGCCATTTACTCCAAAGATCCCATGGCGCGAGTGGCGTGCGAATGTCTCGTCACTACCGGCCTTGTTTTTGTTGCCGGCGAAATCACTACGACTTGCTATGTGGATATTCCAAAAATTGCCCGCGAAACCATTTACAATATTGGTTACAATGACGCTACGTATGGTTTTGATTATAAAGCGTGTGCGGTTTTGACGGCGATTGACGAGCAGAGTCCGGATATTGCGCAAGGAGTAGATGGGAGCGGTCTTCACAAAGAGCAAGGCGCGGGAGATCAAGGAATGATGTTCGGTTATGCGACCAATGAAACGCCTGAATTTATGCCCATGCCGATTATTTTTGCCCATAAATTGACGCGGCGTTTGGCAGAGGTTCGAAGGGCTCAAAGTAATGGTATGACTTATCTGCGGCCGGATGGCAAAAGCCAAGTCACGGTGGAATATGAGAATGGGAAGCCTGTGAGGATTGATACGGTCGTGATTTCCACACAACACAATCCCGATGTTTTGCATGACCAAATCGAGCGCGAGGTGATTGAACATGTGATTCGGCCGGTTTGCGGGGATCTCCTCAATGATCGAACGGTTTTTCATGTGAATCCGACTGGAAAATTTATTATTGGCGGACCTCCAGGAGATTCGGGACTTACGGGTCGGAAAATTATTGTGGATACATATGGAGGGATGGGACGGCACGGAGGAGGATGTTTTTCAGGGAAAGATCCTTCAAAAGTAGATCGGAGCGGGGCGTATATGGCGCGGTATGCGGCAAAAAATGTGGTAGCGGCTGGATTGGCGGATAAATGCGAAATTCAGGTTGCGTATGCGATTGGCGTCGCCAAGCCGGTTTCCATTTTTGTGGATACTTTTGGTACCGGGAAAATTTCTGATGAAAAAATATCGGAGCTCATACAGAGACATTTTGATTTTACACCGGCAGGGATTATTCGGATATTGAATCTGCGGCGGCCGATTTATAAAAAAACCGCGTCGTACGGACATTTTGGACGGATGGATGATTTGGAGAGTTTTACGTGGGAGAAGACGGATAAGGCAGGAAGTTTGAGAGATAGTTTGTAAAGTTCATAAAGTTAATGAAAATTTCGCAATTTGAGGAAATTCAGGCTTGGCAAAAAGCGAAAGAATTGACTTTATTGATTTATCAATTAACGCACAATGAAAAACTTACCAAAGATTTTGGTTTAAAAGATCAAATTCAGAAAGCAAGTGTTTCTATTATGAATAATATCGCAGAAGGTTTTGAAAGAAGATCAAATCGTGAATTTCATCAAATATTTACATTCTCAAAAATAACTTTACGAACCTTATGAACTTTACAAACCTTAAAAACTATTCTGTAAAAGACATCAAACTCTCCCCTGCCGGCCTTATGAATATGGAAGTCGCTGAACGCAATATGAAAGCCCTGCTTGTGGTGCGCGACCGTTTTCAGCGCGAAAAACCTTTGACAGGTCTTCGAATCGGCATGGCGCTCCATGTGACCAAAGAAACGGGTGTGCTGGTGCGGACGCTTCGGGCAGGAGGCGCGGAGGTGGCGATCACAGGTTGCAATCCCCTGTCCACGCAAGACGACACTGCGGCGGCGCTAGCCAAGGAAGGAGTGCAAGTGTACGCGTATAAAGGGGAAACTTCGGCCGACTATTATCGTTTTCTTGGGAAAATTATCGAGTTTCGACCGCATATTACGATTGACGATGGGTGCGATCTAGTGAGTGAAATTCATAAAAAACACGCTGGGCTGATTCCTGAGATTATCGGCGGGTGCGAGGAGACGACCACGGGGGTTATTCGGCTGAAGGCGATGGAGAAAGACGGCGCTTTGAAATATCCCATGATCGCGGTGAATGACAATAAGACGAAGCACCTCATGTATAATTATTATGGGACAGGGCAGTCAACGATGGATGGACTGCTCCGGGCTTCTAATGTGCTGTTTGCGGGGAAGACAGTGGTGGTT
>JACRIC010000002.1 GCA_016235915.1 Candidatus Peregrinibacteria bacterium | reverse complement strand
TATATTTTGCGCATTATTTTGGCAACGCATCAACACTATGAAACGACCGAAGCGAAAAAGTATTTTGAAAAACTTGTTCGGATTTTTCGGAAACACCACGAGCTCGTAAAGGAAAAGATGCAGGCGCACAGACGTATGCCGCAAGCAACCAAAACAAAAATATCGAATTTTTACGGTCTGATGGAGCGCTGTTTCGCTTCTTTAGAGGTTCTGTACGACAAAAAGGATTTTATTGAGGCTCTGCGGTGCGCTTATGAAGAAAAAATGTATTACCGGAAACATCATTTTCTCTTCCAAAAAAAACGATGGCGGTATTTTGAATACACTTTTCTCGATGTCACCTGCAAGTACGGTGACAGCTTTTTCAGATGGGGGATCACGGCGCTCACATTCGCAGGAGTTCTTTCGGTGGTATATTATTTTCTCGATCGGTTCGTGGATCCAGCTTATAAAATGATTTCACATGGGCATTACTACGATTATCTCTATTTTTCGATGGTAACCATGACAACCGCCGGGTATGGCGATATTGTGCCGATTCATCCGGCGACCAAGTTTTTCGCGATGACGGAGGTATTTTTTGGTTTCATTATGCTTGGAGTCTTTGTGAATATGATTCAGAAAAAATTGTGATGTCATTGCGAGCATTGCGAGCATTGCGAGCGCAGCGAAGCAATCCCCATCCCCTTCGACGAAACAATCTATGTCTTCATCAAAAACCACAGTATCGGCTGGGCCAAAAGCACGAGAAAAAGGACGACCATATACGCCCACTTATTGATTTTTTCGGTAAAAAGGGCATTTCGCAGGTTTCGGAGCTCGAATTGTGCCCGTGAAAACGTTGCTTCCCGAGTCACTTTTTCTTTTTCAAACAGGAGTTTGGCTTGTTTTTCGGCGAGTTTCAGGCTTTCCGCATGGTATTCCAAAAGAGGAACCGAATTTTTCAATTGGGCTTCCAGCTGACCAACACGATAATTTGCCCCTTCGAGACGCTTTTGTTGCTCTTTCACCTCAAGACGGAGATCGATATAGAGCTGTTGGAAGATTTTTTCACTCGAAGGCAAGGTCGAATGTCCTCTCGATTCTTTCAGAGGGACTTCCTTCTCCGGCTTCAGTATTTTTGTCCGAGGTTTTGGCGAGAAATTGACAAAAAATTGGCTCCTCTTTTTTTGAAATTCGAGAATTTCCGCTTCACATAAACGGATCCTCCCGCGTTCTCTTTGAAAGTTTAATGCGCCAGCGCCAATATAACGATCAAGGGTTCGGAGAGACACTTTAAGCCTTTCTCCTGCCTCTTTTCGATCAATCGAGTATACATTTTTGAATGTGGACATGTATGTCTACTTACTGTCTACTCGAGTTTTCATAAAAATTTTATGAAACGAGTTTTCGACAATAATAATATCTCGTTATTTCTTTTTTGTCTAGCCATTAAAACACTTTTGATTAGTCGGATTTTTTTTATGCAACGGAAAGTGGTTTTGCATAAAAGCACAAACGATGTTTTAATATTTTTTGATAAGGCGGAATGTTATAATTTGTTTTACATAAGCCAATAAGTTCAATGTAGACACTGTCTACTCGATGTCTACTCTATTTTGTATAGGCGGTAAGCGTTTCATGTTTAAATAAAGCCATATTTTGAGTAGACACAAATGTCTATTCGACAAAGATTCCGTGTCTACTTGTTGTATAGGCGGATTTTAGGCATTCCTAACATTTAACAAATATTTAATGATTTTTTATGAAATTTCAGAAAAAATTTATAGAAAATTTTTCAGTATTGGCTTTAATGAAGCCTAAAAATGTAAACCGCCTATACAGATTTTTTACAACAAAAATTTGAAGGCGCATGAGATAAAGGCTACAATCTTCTGAGGGCTCTGTTTTTGTGAAGATTCCTATGCTTAACTGTCGTGGTGGGATTTTCCAATATACTTCCATGATCAAAAAGGGATTTTTTCTCAGTATTATTGTTTTTGCGACATTTCTCATGGCGTTGTACATGTATTTCGTTAATGGGATTCATTTTGATCGAAAAATTTCGTATCCACAGAATAATGCCATCTGGGTTGAGCATAGTTTTTCCGAAGAGGAAAAAAGTGACAGCGAAATTCAGGTTCTTGTTACCACGCTCTTGAAACACAATCTTCGCACCGTTTTTCTTCATGCCGGTCCCATTGAATTATCGGGAGTCGTTCCTCCTGAAAGATACCGCAGAGCAAAAGTGTTTTTAGAAAAAGCGCGAAAGTTTTCAAAAGATATCGTCTGGCAGGCTTGGCTCGGGCAGATACGATCAAAGCTCCCACTTGAGAATCCGGAAGTGAGGAAAAATATCGTGCAAAGCGCCACGATTCTCACCTCTGAAATCGGTTTTGATGGCATCCATTATGATATTGAGCCGATTTTTGACGGAGACAAGAATTTTCTCGCTCTTCTTCGGGAGACCAGGGAGGCTCTTTCTGAGAAGGCTCCTCTTTCGGTGGCATCGGATGAATGGCAGTCACGCCCTCTGACCCTCCTTCTGTCCAAAATAGTAAAAAAAGACAGTAAAAGCTATTGGGGCACGCGCTACATGGCCGAAGTAGCCTCTATGGTTGACCAGATTATTATTATGACGTATGACAGCAGTATTACTTCTCCGTGGCTTTTTAGCTTCTGGGTAGAACAACAGGTTGTTTACGCTACACAAGCCGTGAAAAATAAAAAAGCTCGCATTCTCATCGGCATACCCGCCTACAAGGAAAAAACTGCGAGCTTTGATCCCGAGGCGGAAAATATTGAAACAGGTCTTTTAGGCCTTATTCTGGGAATTCGCAATATCCGAAGCAATCTTGAATCTTTTTCAGGAATTGCGATATATCCTTACTGGACCATGGAAGAAAGCGACTGGAAGACATATGATACATTGTCTGGACAGATACCACTGTCGCCATGAGCCCGTCGAAAGCTGTCACCCTGAGGCTCTCGAAGGGTGACAGTGGCAGTACTTCAAATGTCATGGTTCGAGAGCCTCACTATGACCATTTTTTTAATTTTTATGTAAACATGTTGTATCTCATATTGAACAATACCACCCAATTTTCGATACAAAAAATCTTTTTTGATCATATTCTCCAAACTTGCAAAAAAATCCTCCGCAAAGAAGCCTCTTATTTTTCGAAAAATATTTTTTCAGGCACTCTGACACTCATTCTCGTTTCCGATCAGAAAATCCGCAGGCTCAATAAAATACACCGAAAACAAGACTCGGCAACCGATGTTCTGACATTCAGTTTTTTGGAAGGAATGACTTTTCCTCCTCACAACGAGATCGGTGAGATCTATCTTTCCATGGATCGAGCCAAGGCGCAGGCACAAATCATGGGACACGATATGTTTGACGAGCTTCGCATTCTCTTTATTCATGGTGTTCTCCATGCTTTCGGTTTTGAACATGAAAACGGCGGGAGGGAAGCTCAGGTGATGCATGATCTTGAGAAAAAAATTCTTGAAAAATTAGAAATCGCTTGATAGTTATGCTTTTTCCTTGACATAAACCCGTTTTTTTCTTACCATGCCCCTGCAACTTCAATATTTTTTTATCAGTTTGTATTAGCAAAGCGCTTCGCATTAACAGTCAGATACGAGTCTCGGAAGTCCGGCTGATAGATGACAAGGAAGAACAGCTCGGGGTCGTTTCGTTAGCAGAAGCTATGAAATTGGCAGGAGAGCGAGAGTTTGATCTCGTGGAAGTGGCTCCAAATGCCAACCCTCCCGTTTGTCGGTTGATGGATTACGGAAAATTTCAATACCGACAGAACAAAATTGATCAAAAACATCGCGCAAAACAGCTCAAACATGAGATGAAAGGAGTGCGTCTCTCCATCCGCACCAGCGATCATGACCTCGAAGTAAAGATGCGTCAGGGAGAAAAATTTTTAAAGGATGGACAGTCTCTCAAGGTCGTTCTCATCTTCAGAGGGAGAGAAATGGCGCATAAAGACTTGGCTCGTGAAAAAATGGCAAAATATTTTGAAGGACTGAAAGCACTTGCCAATAAAGAAGCCGAGCCGAAAGTTCAAGGATACAGCATGACGATGATTCTTCACCCGATAAACTCATGAAGCACAAAACGCACAGCGGAACAAAAAAACGCGTGAAAATCAAGAAAAGAAAAATTATGCTCCAGAAATCCTGCAAGAAACATTTGTTGACCAATAAATCAAAGCGTCAAAAAAAATCATTTCCGGGAGGAAAAGAACTTGACCCGGCTTTTGTCAAGAAAATCAGACGTCTTATTTAATATTGTATGTCTCGAATCAAAAGAGGAACTACCACCCACCGTCGGCATAAGAGGATGCTGAAACGCGCCAAAGGCTTTCGTGGACGTCGGCATACAAACTTTCGGCTTGCCAAAATGGCGGTCATGAAGGCTGGAACCAATGCCTATCGCGATCGCAGACTCAAGAAACGAACTTTCAGAAGGCTTTGGATTGCCCGCATCAATGCCGCATTGGCGAAAGAAGGCATTCAGTACAGCCGTTTTATTTCAGCGATGACGAAGAAAGACATCAAAATCAATCGAAAACTCCTCTGCGAGCTGGCCATTCATCACGAAAATATTTTTAAAGAAATCGTGGCGCTGGCGAAGAAACAAGGATAGCACGCGCAAGAAGATTGCTTCGTCACTCACTCGCTTGAGGCTCGTTCGCTCCTCGCCATGACAGGCGTTTCTTTCACGTATCGTATTCATCCTCAATCTCTCCAACAATTTCCTCGAGGAGATCCTCCATCGTTACCACGCCGACAGTCGCGTCATGTTCATCAACAACCACTGCCATGTGCGCGCGTTTTTTTTGAAAATCTTTAAACAGATGGTGAATTTTTTTATTTTCCGATGTTCGGATCACTGGCAGAAGAGCAATATCAGAGAGGGCAATATCGTCTTTGGATTTTGAAAGCCCTTCGAGTATTTCTTTTACTCCGAGAATGCCGACAATAGCATCGAGATGGTCTTTGTAAACGGGAAAGCGGGAGTGCATGTGCTCCGCAACGTACCTGGCCGCTTTTTTCATTGATGTATTGAGAGGAAGCGCTTTGATATCGCGCCTCGGTGTCATGACTTCTTTTACGGCAATATCATTAAACTCGAGAATGTTTTCAATTAACTCTTTTTCATGTTTTTCAAGAGCTCCAGCTTCTTCTCCGAGACTCACCATGGCCATAATTTCATCTTCGGTCATGATATGAGCATGCCCTTTGCTCCCCGTGAATTTCATGAATGCTTGTAACAATTTTTCGAGAAGCCAAATACATGGAAACAATATTTTTTCCAAAATAAGAATGAAACGCGCAATAAAAAGTGAAAAAGGTGTGCTATAACGATGAGCAAGAGACTTTGGCGTAATTTCACCAAAAACAAGAATAAGAAATGTCATGACTCCCACCGCGATTCCCGCACCATCGGAACCAAACAATTCAGTAAAAAGAAGCGTGGCAAAAACAGCGGCTCCCGTATTCACCATGTTATTGCCGATGAGAATGGTGATCAAAAATTTTTGTGGGTGTTTTTTGAGAAGTTCCACGCTTTTTGCGCCGCGTTTTTTTTTCGTAATGAGCTCTCTGACTTTTGACGGTGTAATGGATACGATGGCAATCTCGCTTGCGGAAAAGATAGCTGAAAGAGCCAAAAGCAGAGCAAGAAAAAGAATTTTGAATACCATACGAGAAAATTATAGCAGAATAGTTGATAATTCCCCAGAGGTTCCCTAGAGTAATGCCGTAGAATTAACGGAACCTCATGTATTTTTCCGATAATAATTTGCCCATTCTTCGGTTTTCGGCATTGATGAAGATCGCTCTCGAAAAAGCCGGAGAGGAGACGATATTTCACATAACGTACCCTGAAAAGGAATTTGGAGATTTTGCTTGCAATGCGACACTGATTCTCGCGAAAAAAACAGGAAGACCTCCGAGAGAAATTGCAGAAAAGATCAAGAAATATTTTCCTGAAAACGATCTTGTCGGGGAGCTAGAAATTGCGGGACCGGGTTTTTTGAATGCGCGGTTGAAAAAGGATTTTTTGGAACGGACAATTGAACGCATAGCACTCTTAGAGAAGTCATACGGAAAAAGTGCTGTCGGAAAAGGGGAAATCGTGGTTTTGGACTATTCGTCGCCAAACGTCGCGAAACCGCTTGGAGTCCATCATCTGCTTTCAACTATCATCGGACAAACGCTGTGCAATTTTTATAAAGAACTGGGATTTCAGACAATTTCCGTAAATCATATTGGGGATTGGGGGACTCAATTTGGAAAAATTATCGTGGCGTATAAAAAGTGGGGAAATCGCAAGAAGATTGAAATAAGTCCGATTTCCGAATTCTTAAAACTCTATGTGAAATTTCATGACTCTGCGGAAAAAAATCCGGAGTTGGAAGATGAGGCGAGGGCGATTTTTAAAAGTCTGGAAGAAGGAGATCCCGAAGTGACGGAGCTTTGGAAATGGATTGCGAACATGAGTTACGCGGATATGTCCAAAACATACGAACTTATCGGTGGCATTCATTTTGATGAGGTGATGGGGGAGAGTTTTTATAATGATAAAATGACTCCAATCCTTGAGGAAGGAGAAAAACGCGGCATATTTGTGACCGGAGAAAAGGGCGCACTAGTGGCAGAATTTCCCGAAACGGATATGCCTCCCTGCGTCATACGGAAATCTGATGGTGCGACGCTGTACATCACTCGCGATCTTGCGACGCTCCGATATAGGATTGACCGTTGGAATCCTGAAAAAATTTTGTATGTCGTGGATATGGCGCAGTCGCTTCATTTTAAACAGCTTTTTTCCATTGGCAGAAAATTTGAATGGGGGAAATGCGAGGCAGTGCATGTGGCATTTGGCAGAATGAGTTTTAAAGATAAAAAAATGAGCACTCGCAAAGGGAATATTGTGCTTTTGGATGAGGTGCTCGATGAGGCCGTGAAACGGGCGCTTGCCATCGTGAAAGAGAAAAATCCTGATTTGCCGAATCAAGAAGACATCGCCCGAAAAATCGGCATCGGAGCGGTGAAATATAGCATTTTGTCGCAGAATCGGCAGACGGATATT
>JACRIC010000042.1 GCA_016235915.1 Candidatus Peregrinibacteria bacterium | reverse complement strand
TTTTTCTGAAATATCGCCTTTTTTCGGCGTGATAACGATATTGATTTTACCATTTTCGACAGTATGCGTTACGTTTCCGATTTCAGCATTGGAAAGATCGACCGCAATATAAAAATCGCGATTTGCGTTGAATGTATCGGTAATCACTTTTTCACTCGGGAGAAAATGATAGACCTCCGGAACAGGATCCGCGCATACCACCGTGGCTTCTTTGCCCATTTTTTTCAGGACGAGGTAAAGCGCGATAGCAGAACCCAGCGAATCTCCATCTGGCGGTGAAGACGGAAGAATGAGAATCTTTTGACTCTTGGAAATAAGGTTTTTTGCTTGATCTTGAGGGGTGTTGAGCATGGAAATAGCGCAAAATGAAAGGTCGAAAAAATTCGTTCTTTTAATTTTACAATATTTTTTAAATTAAGTCAATTTTGTCAAATTTCCGCGTTGAAAAAGGGTATTATAATAATGGATGTCCGTGAAAAAATGAAGCGCTTCAAAAATCAATAATTTTCAACTCCAGACTGCTATTTCCATTCCAGTCATTTTTGTCCAATGTGCACACGAGATCGCGTTTTTCGCCTTCCTCGAGTGCAGAGGATTGCTCTCCGAGATTAAATCCGACACCGCGCATGGATTTGTGTGACAGTTCGGCGGTACATGTCAGATGTTTCCCCAATTCGCCCATCGTGCGAATGTTTCGAATCGTGACATCCTTCACAAGAAAAACTGGTTTTTCATTCCCGATTCCAAACGGTTCGAGACTTTTCATCATTTCGTATGTTTCAAAAGAAATATCTGATTCGGCCAGTTCGCAGTCAATTGCGAGGGTGTTTTGTATCGGATTTTCGCGCAGATTTTTTTCGGAAATTTCCATCGCGGTTTTTTGAAACATCTCTAAATTTTCTTTTTTCATATCAAATCCGCCGGCTTGATCATGTCCGCCGAAATGTTCCAGAAAATCTTCGAGCTCCGTCAAAAGCGCGATCGTTGAAAAATGCTCTGGGCTCCTGACTGACCCGACTAAACGGTCGCCGCGATCTTCCATAATAATGCATGGCCGAGCATAGCGTTCCTTCAATTTTCCAGCGATCAAGCCGATAATCCCGCTTTTCCAATTCGGATCATGCGCTATGAGAATCGGGAGTTTTTCCGGATGGTCGCCGAAACGCCGAGAGGCTTCATCGCATGAAAGCCTCGTCATTCGCTGTCTTTCTTCGTTGAGTTTTTGGAGATTCTGCGCAAGACGTTCCGCCTTGTCGTCTTCGGACAGCAGAAGCTGGAGCGCGAAATACGGATGAGCGATTCTTCCCGCCGCATTCAGGCGCGGAGCCAATATGTAACTGAAAATTTCCGTTCCATACTCTTTTTCTCCGATGCCGGCGACTTTTTTCAAATGTTTCAATCCGTGATTTTTCGTGTTTTTCAACATGGCAAGGCCGTGCCGGACAATATGGCGATTTTCGCCGCGAAGGGGCGCGCAATCCGCCACGGTTCCAAGACCCGCCAGATCCATAAGGTGTTCGAAATCTTGGTTTTGGAGAAGATGGTGGGTGGAGTAAAGCGCTTGCGCCACTTTGAAAGCCACGCCAGCGCCAGTTATTTCCTTGTCCGGATAGGGACAATCTTTTTGTTTTGGATGGATAATGGCGAAGGCGTCATTTGGAAATTTTGAAGCCTCTGGAATGGAGTGATGATCGGTGATAATGACATCGATGCCGTATTTTTTTGCCAGTGAAATTTCCGCAGAGCAAGAAATGCCGCAATCCACCGTGATTAAAACCTTTACCCTTTGCGCCACGCATTCTTGGACGAATTTTTCACTCAATCCGTAGCCGTCGTTTTGGCGATCGGGAAGGCGGTATGAAACTTCCGCGCCTATTTTTTTCAATGTTTGGAAAAAAATAACGGTTCCGGTAATGCCGTCCGCATCGTAATCGCCGAAAATCATCATGCGCTCGCGGTTTTCTACTGCTGATCGTATGCGTTCGAGCGTCCGATTCATGTTTTTCAAAAGAAAGGGGTCGTGGAGCGCGGAAAGAGGATTTTTTATGAAAAAATAGTTACGATCGGCCTCGCTCACGATGTTTCGGTTTTG
>JACRIC010000041.1 GCA_016235915.1 Candidatus Peregrinibacteria bacterium | reverse complement strand
TTGTAAATTGGACAGTGGTATTTGCTTCGCAAATGGTTTGTTTGGTACGCACTTCGCTTCGCTCCGTGCGTGTTCTATTGTATATTGAGGGTTGCGACATGTACAATGCCTGACGATGTACTTTTCATAAAAGATTCCTGATCAGATTTCGATCACCTGAGGCGATCGAATCTGTCAGGAATGACAGTGCTCTATGTCCACGGCCATTAAAATCCTTTCCAATACCGGCGTTCAGATACTTGGGCGGGCAGTGAGCGCAATTTTCAGCATCATCATCGTCAAGCTGATCACCACCTACCTTGGCGCCGGCGGCTACGGACAATATGTGACCATCTATTCTTATTTTGGCTTTTTCGGCATCGCGGCGGATCTTGGACTTTTCACTATCGCGGTTCGAGAAATGGCCAAAGATGAGAGCAAAATGCCGTATATTATTGGGAATGTTTTGAGTCTTCGGACTCTTTCTGTGGTGCTTACGAGCATACTGGCCGTTCTCGTGGCTTATCTCATCCCAAAATATCACGGAACGCTCATTCCTTTCGGCGTGGCCATCGCCGCCATTTCCACTATTCTTTTTATCTTGGCGGGAACACTTTCGAGTGTCCTTCAAGTGCATCTCAAAATGGGGAAGCATACGGTGGCGCTGGTGGTTGGGCGTCTTGTTTCTTTTTTTTATATGCTCTGGGTGGTTCTGTATGGTTTCAACAACGATCCCACGACTGGTTTTGTCCATCTAATGCTGGCAGGAGTGCTTCATTCCGCGATTGTGCTCGGCATTACTTATTATTACGCTGACAAAATCGCGCCCATTTCTTATCGCTTTGACTGGGCGTATTGGAAAGAAGTGCTTTTAAAAGCGCTTCCGTATGGCGCCGCGCTGATTTTTAGCATGATTTATTTTCAAATTGATTCCGTGCTTTTGTCTCTCATGAAAGGGCCTGAGGAAGTGGGAATTTATGGAGTTCCGATGAAAATCGTTGAGATTTTGGCTATTGTTCCCGTGTTTTTCATGAATTCGGTTTTGCCGGTTTTTACGCGACATCTTCATCAAAAGTCCGAGCGCGCGAAAGAAATTTTTCAGTACGCTTTTGATTTTCTGGTATTTTCAGGCCTGCCTTTTCTGGTCGGGGCGTTTGTACTCGCGTATCCGATTGTTTTTGTGGTGTCGAGTCCTGAATTTTTAAGCAGGCTTTCTGAAGGATTTTATGGATCGGATGTCGGCCTTCGCATTCTGATTTTCGCGGCTTTTTTCGCGTATGTGAATGCCGTGTTTTCTTTTGCGCTCGTGGCGCTGAATCGACAAATTGATCTTTTGAAAATTAATGCGGGATGCGCTCTCTTTAATATCATTGCCAATATTTTGGTGATTCCTGCTTGGGGATTTCGCGGAGCGGCTTTTACGAGCATTCTTTCGGAGCTTTTTATCCTCGTTTTTACGGCTCTCTGCGTGCGGCGGTATTTCGCGTACCGACTTTCGTTTCGTCGCGCATGCCGCGCTTTTATTTCAGCGATTGTCATGGGCATGGTGATTTATGTCCTGCGGGAGCCGATGTACGGACTCGTCCAAAATTATCTCGTGCTTATTCTCGTTCCGTTCGGCGGGCTTGTGTATGGCGGGATGCTCCTTTTGACAAGGGCGGTGACCATGGAGATGATTCGGACAGTAAGGGGGAAGTAAGGCTTGCTCTGTGCTATACTTCTTCTGTATTCTTTGCGCTTTTTTCTTATGCATCGGCCACATTCGCCTTATCGACAGTTTGTTTTTGACTCGTATGAGCTTTCCGTCAAGCGACATGTGATTTTTCTTCGGTATCGGCTCGATGAGGCGGTGCGATTTGAAGAGATTTTAGAGCTTCCGCGCGAGCTTTCTTTGCCTTCCGAAGTGTCTCCGCTTCTTGATCGCGCACTGTTTTACCTACATCTCATTGGCGGGATCAGTTATTTTAAAACGTATTTGCCGCCGGCAATGGTGATAAAATCCGGTTCGCTTGATAAAAAAGAGGCTGTTTTTTGGGATAAATTGTACACGCAAGGACTTGGGGAGTTTTTTTATAGCAATACCATTGATTTTCGGGGAGTGGTGGGGTTTCCGTATGAAAGGAAAAAGACTTCAAGGAGTGATGAGATTCCTGATCGGGAGCGGTCGCCAAAGGCGACCTTCCCGTCAGGAATGACAATGAATGACGAAAAAATACTTCTTCCGCTCGGCGGAGGGAAGGATTCAATCGTCAGCGCCGAGCTTTTGACTCGCGCCGGTTATGATTTTGACCTTTTTACGCTCGGAGATCATCCGCTTTTTGAACGCATTGCGAAAAAGTTAGGAAAAAAAAGGATTGTGATTCGGCGCACTCTGTCTTCTCAACTCTTTAAGCTCAATGCCAGTGGCGCTTTGAATGGCCATGTGCCGATTTCCGCGTATATCGCTTTTGCCAGCGTGGTTGTCGCGATTCTGCGTGGCTACAACCATATTGTTCTTTCCAATGAGCAAAGCTCCAATGAAGGCAATGTTGATTTTTTTGGCATGACCGTCAATCATCAATATAGTAAAAGTCTGGAGTTTGAGCGCGATTTTTCAAAATATATTCACGATTATTTGACGCCGGATATCCATTATTGGAGTCTTTTGCGTCCTTTTTCAGAACTTCAGATCGCGGGGCTTTTCGCTCGTTTTCCGGAGCATTTTTCAAACTTTTCCAGCTGTAATCGAAATTTTAAGATCGCGGGACGACTTAAAAAACGTCTTTTCTGTGGCCAATGCGCGAAGTGTGCCTTTGTTTTTGCGCTTTTGGCCGCGTTTATTGACAAAAAATCCCTTATCAAGATTTTTCATAAAAATCTTTTCGCCGATTCCAAGCTCCTTCCTGTCTATAAAGCATTGTTGGGCATCACGGGAGTCAAACCGTTTGACTGTGTCGGAACTCTTGATGAGGTTATCTCGGCTTTTGATATGGTGCGCGAAAAAGGAGAATTTTCCAACGATTTTATGATGAAATTTTTTGAAAAAAAAATGGTGGCGAAAATTTCTGATATGACCGCGATAAAAAAACGTGCGTTTCCTCAAAATGCGCCGCAGAATGTTCCGAAATTGTTTCAAAATATTCTTTGTACTGCCTATGAAATACTTAAAAAATAGATTCCCGATCGGGAGCGGTCGCCAAGGCGACCTTCCCGTCGAGAATGACAAGAAAATCCTCATTCTCGGGTTTGGCAAAGATGGGGCGGCCACCTTGCGCGTTCTGCGCCGATTTTTTCCAAAACAAACTCTTTGGATCGCGGATAAAAAGGCCGATTTGCGTGTTCGCGATTCGCATGTCCGACTGATTCTTGGAGAAAATTATCTTAAAAATCTTGATCGTTTTGACGTTATTATCAAGTCGCCGGGCATTCCGTTTTTGCCGGAAATTTCTCGAGTGGCGAAACGCGTCACTTCTTCTGCCCAGCTTTTTTTTGATCATCTTTCACCGAGCAATGCCGTCATTGGCGTCACCGGATCAAAAGGAAAAAGCACGGTGGCGGCGCTTTTGCACGCCGTTTTGAAACATGCGGGACTCAAAACTCGTCTGATTGGGAATATTGGAAAACCAGCCCTGCCTTTTTTGAATCACAAAAATACTGTTTTTGTCTACGAGCTCTCCAGTTATCAGCTCGAGCGCCTCCATGCCCGACCTCATATCGCTATTTTTACACAATTTTTTCCAGAACATCTCAATTATCATGGAAGTCTCGCTCGTTATTTTTCCGCGAAAAAAAATATTACAAAATATCAAAAAAAAGAGGATTTTTTTATTTTTCCACATTCGGTCAACATCCTTCGTCGCCTACCGACCAAGGCTCAAAAAATCGCCTGTGGCGTTCGCGAGTCTTTTTGGCATGATGAAGAATATTTTTATCATGTGAAGAAAAAACTTTTTCCTGTTTCGGATGTGAAATTGCTCGGAGAACATAATTTGCAAAATATTCTCCTTGTTCTGGCCGCAGTAGATAAACTTCATATACCTTTGCAAAAAGCCGCAGAAGTGATCACTTCATTTTCAGGACTTCCGCATCGGCTGGAATATGTTGGGAATTTTCGCGGTATTGATTTCTATGATGATGCGATTTCGACTACACCGGAATCGACACTGGCGGCTCTGGATATTTTCAAAGAAAAAATCGGCACCATTATTCTGGGGGGAGAGGATCGGGGATATGACTTTTCCGAATTGGCAGAGGCTCTTTGCCGCTATCGCATTGTCAATATTGTGCTTTTTCCTGATACCGGCGAACGAATACGCGTTAAAATTGAGAAAATTTTGGTAAAAAATTCGTTTGTTCCGCGTTTTCTTGAGACGCGAAGCATGAAAGAGGCGGTGCGATTTGCGTACCAACATACACCAAAAGGCATGGTGTGTCTTCTTTCCACTGCATCGCCCAGCTACAGTCTTTTTAAGAATTGTGAGGAGAAAGGGGGGTTGTTTTGGAGGTATGTGCAAAGTGGAGGTAAAATATAATAACGTTGTATACATATTATCGCAGGCTACTCTGACGGGACATTCGGCCCGGGCAAAAGCATCACTCGCGAAGAAACCGCAAAAATAACGCAAAAAATGCGCGAAATCCGAGCAACATTACTCTCGACGCCTTCGATATAACGCACGAAGCGAAGCAGAGTGCGCCCATAAAAACCCATTTGCAAAGCAAATACCCTTATAACGGTCGTGGCTGAAAATTCAATTCGGTCGTTTAAAAAGGGCTCTCTTGTGTGCGAAAAAAATTATTCGGCAAGATTTGGCATATGAACAATGTCGTCTTCTTCTCTTTTCCTTCTTAATCCACGTATGAGAGATATTGGCGCTCCTAAAAGAATAAGAACCTTCAAGATTCCTGCTCTTGTAGCCGTGGCTCCTGGAATTTCTTCGCAACCGCCACAACCTTCTTTCGCGCCGCTGTCAGCCTGTGCTGTTTCTTGCGGCTTACCACATTGTGGATCGCTCCCGTCTATATATCCGTCGCAATTATTATCTTTGCCATCTGAGCAGTTTTCATCGGCTCCGGGATGGATAGCGGCATCGCCATCATCGCAATCCCCGTCAGCCTCCGAATAACCATCATTATCTTTGTCAACTGGTTTTTCCTCTATCAGGCTGGGTGAGACGGTCAGACTAGCGGTTGGACTGGCCGTTGGACTGGCCGTTGGACTGGCCGTTGGACTGGCCGTTGGACT
>JACRIC010000040.1 GCA_016235915.1 Candidatus Peregrinibacteria bacterium | reverse complement strand
TCTCTAAATACCATCATGAGACACACTGGCCAAAACCGAACCAGTAAAATCATCATCGCAACACTATTTTTTCTGCAAACGATCCTTTCTGTCCCGATAACCTCTGCGCACATTTCCACCAATCCCTTTCTCGATCTTCCCGACGCACACCCCAACACGTCTGCCATTCTGTATCTCAAAGACCATTACATCATTGCAGGTTATCCGAACGGCACCTTTCAACCCGATAAAACCGTAAATCGCGCCGAAGCGCTCAAACTCATCCTTCTTGGAGCAAATTATCATCTCACCAATGAATTTGCAGAAAAGGAGGCAACCGAAAATGCCGAAATACGCTATAACGATGTGTCCGAGGCCGACTGGTATTTTCCGTATGTCGCAAAAGCAACACGTCTCGAAATCGTTCAGGGCTACGCTGACGGCTATTTTCGTCCGGAAAACACGGTAAATCGCGCAGAAACACTCAAAATGATTATCGAGGCCAATGGCGCGACCGCAGAAGTACAGCCCGAAAACCAACCTTTCAATGATGTTGCCGTCGACAGCTGGTATGCCTCATACGCTCAATTTTTCAAAAGTTACCATCTTATTGCCGGCGATTCTCAAGGAAATCTCAATGCCGGAGAAGAAATAACTCGCGGCGAAATCAGCCAGCTTATTTACGGATACATCATGCGGGAAAAATTCCTCGCAGATGGACCGCCAGCAACCGAAAAAGAATTCGTATACGGAAAAGCAACCTATTATGGAGGGGGTGACGGCTTCAATGGGAGAGGGACGGCAAGCGGCGAAATTTTCGACGATACGCTTTTTACCGCGGCGCACCGAACACTTCCTTTCGACACATGGCTCCGCGTGTACTCGACGGAAGACGAGACAAAATACGTGGATGTACGTATCAATGACCGCGGCCCGTATGACGATCGATTCATTCTCGATCTTTCTGCCGCCGCTTTTCAAGTATTCGCGCCGCTGAGCCGCGGAATTATTGACATCAAATACGAAAGAATCGAACCGTAAAGGAACCTCTGAAAAAATTTGCAAGCAATCCGCCTTCGGAATATTATGAAACGTGAAAACTTCTTCTAGGCACTCCATGATCGACTTTTCCACCACCTCCCGTTTCAGAAACAAACATTCAAGAAAAACAACTCTTTCGGAAGAAATTCAGAAAATTTATCGAACACTCATCATCACCGTTGTAACGATCAACATCGCGCTGGGAGCGCTTTTACTGTATATCGGAGGTCAACAAACCACTCACGGCTACACTCTCAAAAAACTCCAACTGCAAAACACGCAAATTCTCAAAGAAAATAAATATCTTGAAACCAAAATCATCGAAGCCACGTCCAATGAAAAAGTCGAAGGGAGCGGAAAACTGAAAACCATGGAAAATCTCATAGAAATGGAAAAAATTGGCCAGGAAAAAGTGTCATATGTGAAAGAACAAAACGGGATTGCGAAAAAAGAGTAAAGGCCGCTCAATTGACTTCACTCCTCAACCCGCTATACTCAGCACTGGTTTTTTAAGGAATCTCGGAAAAATACGGGGCTATCGTCTAGTGGTTAGGACAGCAGGTTTTCATCCTGTAAACCGGGGTTCGATCCCCCGTAGCCCTAAGAATAATATTTCAAAAAACTCTGAACTTTCAGGATTATCCATAACCTGAATTTTATCGCATGGTATATCCCGAAGGACACGAAGAAAGACAAAACACCTCTCAATGGCAAAAGATCTCTTCCTTTTCTTCGCTTTCATATTTTCAATCGGACTGCTCATAACAGCGCTCGTCAGCATATTTTTGAAAGTGCCGTATGTGCCGACAAGACGAAAATTCGTGGAAAAACTCATAACCGCCGCAAAACTGACAAAAGGCCAAAAAGTTTATGATTTGGGATGCGGAGATGGCAGAATCTTGTTCGCCGCGGAAAAAATAACGGGATGCGCGGGCGAAGGCTATGAAATGGCTCCGATGGTCTATCTTTTAGCAATCATAAAAAAAATTCTGGGCCGAAAAAAAAGTAAAATATGCTGTAAAAATTTTTTCAAAGCCGATGGGAGCTCTGCGGATGTCATTTTCTGCTATCTCACGCCGGAAATTCTCAAAAAAATCGCCGAAAAACTCATGCGAGAGTGCAAAAAAGGCACAAAAATCATCACACACACGTTTGCAATCAAATCATTCACACCACAAAACATAATAACAGATAAAAAAAACGGATGCCCAATAATATACATCTACAAAATATGAAAGACCTCTTCCGCCCCATTCAACTCATTCTCATTCTCCTCATAGGCTACCCAACGCTCATCGCACTCGTGAAAGGCGCTCCTATTTGGATGTACGAAATAGAAAAAAACCGCATAAACCATAGTAAACAATCATAAACGGCCATTGAAACCATGAAACTTCGACAGCCGCTCCTGGAATTTTTTGCAAAAACCAGACGATTTTTAAAATAATTTCAAGCCAAAACCATCCGACATAACTCACGAGAAGTCCGAGAAAATTTGAAAAAAAACCAATCGCCACCGCTAAAAATCCAAAAAGCATGGCCAAAGGAATAAAAGGCGCGACCAAAAGATTCGCCAATGGAGAAATAATGGAAAGACGCTGAAAATTCAGAAGAATAATCGGAAGAGCCAAAGTTTGCGCGGAAAGGGTCATGGCGAGAGTTTCGCGAATGCCAAAGCGGGAAGGTATGCGCGAAAGCCACCGTTTCCAATGATCCGAAAAATAAATGAGTCCAACCGTTGCAGAAACAGAAAGATGAAAACCGGTATCAAAAACCAAAATTTTCGGATTCCAAAGCGTCATAAAAAATATGGAAAAAAGAAGAGCGCGAGCCACCTCCGATTTTCGACCGGCCCACAAGGCAAAAAGCCCGAGCACTCCCATAATGGCCGCCCGAACCGCGGCAGAAGAAGCTCAGACAAGAATCACAAAAATCGCAATCGCCATCGTGGAAGCCACGACCTGATATTTTCGGCGCAATCCTTTCAAGAGTACGGAAATAAACATAATAACCAACGTAATATTGTATCCAGACACCGCGACAATATGGGTGAGTCCCGTGGTATTGAAAGCAGAGACCAAAGCTGGCGGAAGCCCACGCCGCGAACCTAAAAGCAAGCCAGCCGCAAAACTCGCATGCGGTTCAGGGAAAAGAAAATTCAACTTCGTTTCTATTTTTTCTTTCAACCGATAAATAAGCGCAAAAAATACATTCCCCTCTTCTTCCGCCAAAACAGAAACACGCGGCTTCTGCATGACGGAATAAATATTGTAGCGGGAAAGATAATTCGCGTATGAAAAATTTTCATCAGAAGAACCCAAAGGCGGAGACCGAGTAAAAGATTCAGGAGAAAAAATCTCGCCGAAAAGCGCAAGCCGATCGCCATATTGATGCTCGGGATAGCGTGGAAGAATAGCGAGCACGCGTCCTTTGACAATAATACTCTTATTGGAATCCACGCGCCGCATGGACACTGCCCGCACAACGAGCCTTTCCGAGAATTCCCGACGATCAGGCTCCTCTGAAACAATACCTTCAAGAACAATATTTTGCCCAGAATCATTAAACAGGGCGATATGATTCGACGAAAGAGGAAACGAAAGAAAAAATCGCGCCAATCCAATCACAAAAAAAATAACAGGATAACGCCAAAACCGAAAAACAATTGCCAAAAGAACCGCAAACCCCGAAATGAAATAGGGAGGAAGCGAAAAAACCTGTGGCGCCAAAAAAACTCCGAATAAAAAGGATAAAATAGCTGAAACAGCGCTGTTGGAATATTTCATGCCTTACAAGCTACTCCTCAAAGTTAAAATCATTCTAAAAAATTTCTGAACAAATCGAATAAAAACACTATTGAGGAATAGCAGAGTACATACGCATGAAAGCGAAGTATGCTATACTCAGACCATGCAAAGAGTCTTTTCCTTACCGTTTCCCGTAATTATAACCACTGAGGGAAAGTGGTTTACCGCCGAGTGCCCTCTTTTGTGTATTGCAACTCAAGGGAAAACGGAAAAAGAAGTAAAAGAAAATATGCAGGATTTGATTGAAGAATATCTCAATGATCCCGATACTTCAAAAGAACAGCTGAAAGATATGCCTTCAATATCATTGAGCTATATTGCTGTATCCGTCCCACAAAGATTATTTCATGGGAAAACTTAAAAAATTATCTCAACAGAAAATTATTCAAATTTTGCAGAATAATGGATTTCGGCAGGTTCGCGCAAGAAAACATATTACTTTTAAAAAAATAACGCGGGAAGAAAAGGTATTAACGACATGGGTTCCACATCATCGAGAGGTCACAATTTTTGTAATCCAATACATCATAAAGCAAACAGGAAAGCCTCGAGAAGAATTTGAGAGTTAGGCACAGACAGATTTATAACGGGCTTTTGATCTTTTTCAGACCCGGATTCGTAACTCGCGTGTATATTTGGGTTGTGCGGATATTGTGATGGCCGAGAAGTTCCTGCACATATCGCACATCGACGCCATTTTCGAGCAAATGCGTCGCAAAACTATGTCGGAGCGAATGAAAAGTCGCGCCCTTTTGAATGCCAGTTTTCTGAAGAGCATTTTCAAAAATTTTTTGCGCAGTTCGAGTGGTGAGCTTGCCGCCGCGCTCGCTTGAAAATAAAAATTCATTTCCATCTTTCCCTGCGGACAAATTTCGCATATCCATTATCAGTTTTTCCGGAAAAACCGTTATTCTGTCTTTTTTACCTTTTGCTTCTTTCAGATGAATGGTTAATTCAGAGAAATCGACATCTTTAACCTTCAGATCAATCACTTCGCTGACTCTTAAACCAGAACCATAAGCCAGCGACAGCAAGAGTCTATGTTTCGCATTGGGAAGAGCGAAGATAAGGCTTTGTATTTCATTTCGAGATAATACTATGGGAAGTTTTTTGGTTATTTTTGCAAAATGGATATCAATTTTTTCATGTATTTTGATAACATGGAGGTAGAAAAATTTGATCCCGTTGAGAAAAAGGTTGACAGTTTGCGAAGAAAGTCCTGATGCCTGTTTTTGAAGCAAAAAACAGCGGACATTCTCGATATCGAGTTCTTCAAAAGCACATTTTTTGAAATTTAAATAACATTGAAGGGCATACAGATAGCTCTTGATAGTTTTTGGACTATAATTTCGAAGGCGCAGCTCATCTTCAAAGAGTTTGAGCGCGAAAAAGGCATTCATCGAATGTTTTTAGCATACTTTCATGAAAAAATTTTAAAAAAATTATGACACGCAATTTTCGCAACGAAAATTGCGTCCCCATCTTATTCCCCTATCTTATAACGGAAATCCTTCCCGTAAAAATTTCAAGTCCCCAATTTCACAAACTATTTTTATATTTTTTCATTTTTTATTTCACCTAACCAACAAAATCGTGTATCATAGTCGCAGACACGTCATCCAAAAACGAGTTGTCGGAAATAAGAAAAATTTTAGATTTTCATATGCAATACTTCATTAAAACCATCATCACAGCCATAGTGGTTGTTGGAATATCCGAAATAGGAAAAAAATTCTCACCTATTGCGGCAATACTGGCATCTCTTCCGCTCACCTCAGTTTTAGCCATGATCTGGCTTTATTCTGATACAAAAGATGTCCAAAAAGTTATAGATCTTTCATCAAATATTTTTTGGGCTGTTTTGCCGTCGTTAATTTTTTTCCTTGCACTACCTATCCTTTTAAAAAATGGTTTTAAATTCAGTATTGCAATGCCCATATCTACAATAATTATGTTCATTGCTTATAGTATTTATGTAATTCTGTTACAAAAATTCGGAATCAAAATTTGATAAAATTTTTCTTACATCCGACAACAGCGCATATGCAGTTCGCTCCTTTCAGTCGCTCACCCAAATTGTTGCGCGGTGAAGCGCTCCGCGCTAAATTGTACCGCGCAACAACTTTGCATATGCGCGAACGTTCTGCAAAATCGCTCGCTCCGCTCGCTCTCGTCGTCTCCGCCAGATGGCGGATCCTCCTCGTTTTGCAGAATGGGCGGCGGTGCCCC
>JACRIC010000039.1 GCA_016235915.1 Candidatus Peregrinibacteria bacterium | reverse complement strand
CTATTGCCGAGTTCATCCGTAAGAATGATGTCGAGAGGATATTCGCCAACTTTCTGTGGCGCGAAAAGTTCACCGACGTACAACCCTTTTTGGCTGATATCTTCGGAGAGTTCCACAAGCTGAGCATCAAGGACGGCGGCAACAGATTTCAGAGAGCTTTCGGTATACACGCGAATTTCAAAAGTTTCTCCGGGTTTCTGATTTCCCTCCGGAACAATTTTCACCTCATCAATATTCGGAGCAGAATCATCGACCGTAATCGCCACGGTTTTTGAGGTTTCCAACGTGCCATTTTGAGCAGAAGAAATAGCGGCATAAATATCGTGCTGACCGCTGTCAAGATTTTTTAAGGTAAAATAAAATTTCCCATTCGAATCCGCAATGGTTTCACCGACTTTATTCACATTGTCATAAATTTGAATGACCCAACCCGCAGGCCCCTCTCCTTCGACATCGATTTTGGATTGACTGTAGGTTCCTTCGGTCGGAAGAAGGACAACCAAAGTCTTATCATCACCGGGATTCTGGATTTCTGCCGTAACGGTGATTTTTGCCGTTGCTTTCAAAGAAACGGAACTCGTATCCACGACTTCAAGCGTCTGAACGCCTTCGGTCAGAAATTTGAGTCCGAGGCTAAAGGTATGCTTGCCAAGATCACTCGCGGTAAAGGTATAATCTTGCGGCAAGGTAGCATTGGAGTCCGATGAAGAAAAACGAAGAGTTCCACGATACGAGCTGGCGAGACTCTTATTGCCATCATAAGCGGCCACCGTAAAAGAGAGAGTACTGCCAGGCGCAACAATATCGGAAATATTTTCAATGTTTAAAGATTGCGCTTTTCCGCTTTCCGTGGTTGTTGCGGCTTGAGCCAAAACATATCGAGAATCTCCTCCAAAAAAATTCGGTGTCTTTTTGTCATTCGTTGTGAAATAAGCGATTTTCACGCGAGAACCGAGACTTTTCCCCGCCGTCGTATCAAAAGCCGAATAAATGGAAACACCTGGTTCTTCCGAAGCAACGACAAAACGAATTTTTCCATCGGAATCGGTAAAAGCGTTTTTGGAAATGTTGAGTATGGAATCGGTTTCGCGGCTGGAAATGAGCTCTACGGTATGGTTCGCGAGGGGATTGTCGTATCGATCGCTCAAAGAAACGGTCAAATTGGCCGTTTCCACGCCGTTTGCCGTGACGGTGTTGGTATCGGTGGAAATGATCGATTGCGATTCCGAAACTTCATCGGCGTAGACGCGAAAAGCGCTTGTCGGCCCAAAGTCGTCTTCATCGGCCAATTTCGCGGATACGGTATAAAGGCCTGATTTTCGAGTATGGTAATCGAGAAGATTCATTTTTGCCATGCCGGAATCATCCGTTTGCGCATCTAAAAAAAGTTCACCGCCATTCGGTTTTTCCACAAGAAAGATGATCGATTGATTCGGAATAGTCGATTTGGTTTTGAGAATGGTGCTTGATCCGGCAACGGTATCGATGCCGTATGCTTCGATTCGCGAATTTGAAGAGGCAAAGGCGGGTTGAATCAAAAATGCGAGACATATTGTCATTGCGAGGAGCGAGGTCGCGGAAGCGACCGAGCGACGAAGCAATCTCAATGGGTGTAGTGCCATAAGTGAGGTGGTAACTCCGGTCATTGACATCTTTTTATTCTACCTCAAAACACCGCCAAAGTAAAGATCGCAATCGAGAAAAAAGTTTTTTGGATCCCCACGGTGATTTGCGTGTTAAAAGCCTTTTTATTATTACAATTGCGAAAATACTTGACGTATCGCCCGCCCTGTAGCATCCATAACAGCTCCAAGTTGACCTCCAACAACCTCACCAACAGCCTCTGCAGGACCTCGTCGTCCTTTGGCATGTCGTGTATCAGGAGAAACAACACCATGTTTTCCTTTCCCAAATTTTAAATAATACTCTGTGCCAATTTCCATAACCTCCAAAGAAAAATTATCTTTCAATAGTACCAGATTTCCCATTTTTAATCAAACAAAAATCTCCCGATAATTTTAGACTCCATTCAAATTTTGAGCGAAAATTTGCAACCAAAATTGAAGTAGAGTCTTGCACGTGCAAAGATTTGAACTCGATTTTTGGCTTATTCACGCCATTCTCATTGAAAATTGATTCATGGAGTCATTGGAAACCGCTATTTTCCATGATAGCATAGAGTCATGGAAAAAGTCCCCTTTATCTGGATGGACGGGCATCTCGTGAAATGGGATGAAGCCAAAGTGCACGTCTTGACGCACTCTCTCCACTATGGAAGCGGTGTTTTTGAAGGAATACGATGGTATGACACGAAAAAAGGACCGGCGATTTTTCGACTCAAGGATCATCTGGAGCGGCTCTATTTTTCCGCACAGGTGATGTCCATGAAAATTCCGTATACCAAAAAGGAACTCGAAGACACCGCGCATCTTCTCATTGTCAAAAACAATATCAAAGAAGGGTACCTGCGTCCCCTCGCGTATTTTGGATATGGAAAAATGGGATTGATGCCAATCGGCGCGCCGGTGAATGTGGCGCTTGCGGTGTGGCCGTGGGGCGCTTACCTCGGGCATGATATGGTGCGGGTAAAAATTTCAAAATTCATGCGCATCCATCCAAAATCCAGTGAAATGAAAGCAAAAATCTGCGGACACTATGCGAATTCGATTTTGGCCTCACTGGAAGCGCGAAAAGCGAAATGTGATGAAGCGCTTCTGCTGGATTTTGAGGGAAATGTGGCAGAAGGTCCCGGCGAAAATATTTTTATGGTGCAAGGCGGCGAAATATACACTCCAAAAGAGGGGAGTATCCTTCCTGGAATAACCCGCGATTCCATACAAAAATTCGCAAAAAAATTGAAAATCGGTTTTCATGAGAAAAAAATATCGGTAAAAGATCTCATGAAAGCCGACGAACTCTTTTTCACCGGAACCGCGGCCGAAATAACAGGCATTTCTCATGTTGACGGGAAACGAATTGCCGATGGAAAAATGGGAAGCGTCACTCGCCAGCTCCGGAGGCTCTATTTGGATGTGGTACATGGACGTGTAAAGGAGTATGAAAAGTGGCTGGAGTACTGTCATTGCGAGGTCGCCAACTCGTGAATAATGAACCCGTTAATAAACCAATAATCCCATGCGCAAAACCATTGTCTCGATTGTCATCGCCTTTCTCTCTTTTTTTCCAGTTGTGACATTTTCGCAGGACAATCCTGCCGACGAAACCATTGAAATCCCAACTCTCCAAGCCGTTCTGCAGGTCGAAGACATCGTAGAGCAGGGAAAAAATGTGATTTTTGACGCTTCAGGATCAATAAATCCCGTTCCCGAAAAGCCGCTCTCTCATGAATGGGACTTTGGTGACGGAACAAAAGAAGCAGGCGAGGAAGTCGTGCACGTGTACCAAAAATCGGGAAAATATCAAATAAAACTCACGACCGTTGACTCCGAAGGTAATACCGCAACCGCTGAAAAAGAAATTTTCGTCTATCAAAAATTGCTGTTGCTCGTTTCCAATGATGCAAATTCTCTCGACCGCATTCAAAATTTCGAAGACTCTGCCAGACAACGTGGCATATACGTCAAAGTGCTCGGAAGTTTCGATTCCGTCACGGATTTTATCGCCGAAGATGTTTTACTGCAAAAACTTTCCGAATCGATCAACGATATCCGGCGCGCCGATCATTTGGTTTTCCTGACGCGCTCAAGTTTCGGGCTTACCTTGCTTTCTCGTTTTAAAGAGACGTTCAAAGACGTATCAGTTTTTCAAAATAAAGATATTATTTTTGTATCCAATGCGCGGCTTTCACTGCTCACCACGATCGCCCAAGGAACATTTCAAGCCATGGCTCCAAAACGCATCATCCTCACTCGAAGCGAAGCGATGTGGCCGCTGGTGGAGTCGGAAAACATTGATGATTTTCTCATGATTTTGGAACAACGAGGATTGGAATACGAACTCATCAATACACCGGTGAAATTGAGCATCACCACTTTTTTGTCTTACATGATGAACTTCATGATTGATCGCGGCATTTCTAGCAATTCCCTCAAACTCATTCTCATGCTCCCAGTCATTGTGACCGTGGTAGCATTCATGAAGCAGGTAATCGGTATCTCCACGTTAGGCGTCTACACGCCGTCTATTCTCGCGCTTTCATTTATGGCGCTCGATATTCGATATGGACTCTTCATGTTGCTTATTCTTTTGCTCATAGGAACTCTGGTGAGAATATTCATGCGCCACTATCGACTGCTCTACATTCCGCGCATGGCGATCGTGCTTTCTTTTGTGAGTATTACCATTCTGGGCGTCATGTTTCTCGGAGCGATTTTCAACATTTCTCATCTCGTATCGCTTTCGATTTTCCCCATGCTCATCATGAGTACGCTCACCGAGCAATTTGTAAGTATTCAGACAGGAAAAGGGTTTAAGCAGGCATTTTTTATTATTTCGGAAACCATCCTCGTTGCGGTGCTCAACTATTATGTCGCCACATGGGAATTTATGCAGACGCTCATGCTCAGCCACCCCGAGCTGGTTTTTGTTTTTATTCTGATCAATATCGGACTCGGACGATTCACCGGCCTTCGTTTGAGCGAATATTTCCGTTTTCGTGAGGTGTTGCGGCATACGGAAGAGGAGTAGAACTGTCATCCTGAGGAGCACTGCGACCGAAGGATCTCACCTTGCTATAAAAATCAAGTTTTATTCATACAAGATCCTTCGACTTCCTGATGCTGGTGCATCAGGAGCGCTCAGGATGACAGTTTTGCAACTTTATAAACTTTACATCCCTTGCTCTTCTCCAACCCCGGCATCCTCGGCATCAACGCGCGAAATCTTCTGTACATTCGCCCCTACAATAAAAAAAAGGCGATCCGTCTGGCCGATTCCAAACTCGCGACTAAATTTTTCCTGGCGGCTCGCGGAATTCCGGTTCCCAAACTCTACGCCACCATTCGCTCCCGCCGCGACCTTGAAAAATTCGATTTCAATGCCCTTCCGAACAGTTTCGTCCTCAAACCGAATCTCGGCTACGGGGGTGAAGGCATCATTCCCATAGAAAGCCGCGAAGGCAATACCTTTCACCGCATTGGAGCGGGAATAATGACGAAAGAAGCATTACACGACCATATCAGCGACATTCTCGACGGACGATTTTCCATTTCCGACGTAGGGGACATCGCTTTTTTTGAACAACGCATTATTTGCGCGGATAGTGTACGAAAATTTGCTTACGCCGGCCTGCCTGACATCAGAATTGTCGTTCACAATCTCATTCCGGTCATGGCCATGCTCCGACTTCCGACCAGAGAGTCACGCGGTCTGGCCAATCTGCATCAAGGAGCCATTGGCGTTGGCATCGATATTGCGCGGGGAGAAGTGACGAACATCGTGCAGAATTCTCGCATCATACCTCAAATTCCCGGTGTTGACGGAGATATTCGAAATTTGAAAATTCCGCATTGGGAAACAATGCTCCTCATGGCTTCGAAAGCCCAGTTCATCACAAATCTCGGCTATGCGGCTGTGGATATCGTGTTGGATAAATCCAGTGGCCCCATGCTCCTGGAAATCAATGCTCGTGCCGGACTCGCGGTGCAGATCGCGAATCTTACCCCGCTTCGGCGCAGACTTCAGCGCATTGAAGGAATCAAGGTAGCAACACCGGAAAAAGGCGTCAGAATCGCGCAGGATCTTTTTGGACATAAAATCGAAAAAGATATGAAATTGGCGTCCGGAAAAACCGTCATCGGAATCGAAGAGGACATAGAAATAATGCTTCAATCCGAAACACAGAGAGTGCATGCTCGAATTGACATGGAGCGGAAAAATTCTCTGCTCGATCGAAGCCTTGCGACCAAGCTCGGTCTTTCCGATAACGCGAAAATAAAATTCATGCTCGGGAAAAATCGTATACAGACGGTGGTGACATTGAGAGATTTTCCAAACGAAAAATATAGCATGATTATAGGAAAAAGAGATCTTGGAGATTTTCTGATTGATCCGTCAAAAACCGAAAAAAAAATTGAATTGCCAAAAGCGGAAAAAACGCTTTCATTCACGATTTCAAAAGGACCAAATTTTTACGATATCGACCTTCGCATCTGCGAAATTGATAAAAAAATAAAACTGCTCCATCATTTAACACCCATAAATTATCTCGAAGAAAAAAAAAGGTTTTTGAGCGATACTTCTTATCAGCCACAATTTGAATATCAACCGCTCAAATTCGATCCATTTACGATCAGAGATGAGCTCGATGCCATTATGCCCGACGATTCGCCGCTCGGAATATTGTATCGACGCAAAAAAGAAGAAATTATTTTGAAAATTATACTGCTGGAACATATCGGAAGTGAAAATTTCACCCGCCAATCCGAATGTCTTTTTGGAAAGGCGGATGCTGAACTGATCCAACGCGCCGAAATATTTTTGAAGGAAAATCCAGAGGACGCGGAGAGAGAACGCTCGGAACTTCTCGCTCCCGAGCAAGTGAAACATGAACTCACGAAAATACTCAAAAAATACGGACTCACTCACTGGAAAGTGAAAGAAAAATCTGAGCTCATTTCCAATCTCATGGCAGGAAAACACCATACGCTGTTTCTGCGTTCCGGCCTGAAAATTTCGCAAAAACGCCTAGAATCGGTTATTGCTCACGAAATCGAAACACATATTTTTACTGCTGAAAATGGAAAAGAACAACCGTATCAAATTTTCAACAGGGGAACAGCGCAGTATCTCAAAACTCAAGAAGGACTCGCGGTATATCATCAGATGAAAATTTCGGGAAGGGAATCGAGAATCGCCGCGCTGGTTTTGGCGGTTTCTTTTGCGATGCGAACGGGTTTTTCTGGAGTTTTTACGAAATTGCTCGAAATGGGAATTGAGAAGGAACGAGCATTTTTGGTGGCGTCAAAAACAAAAAGGGGACTTGAGGATACATCGTTGCCCGGAGCGTTTACGAAGGACATCATTTATCTGAAGGGATTTTTTGAAATAGAGGAATATGTGGCGAAAGGAGGCGACCTGAAAAAATTGTTTATTGGAAAAATAAGTTTGGAAGATCTCGACCTCGTTTCCAAAATTCCAAACTTAAAACCGCCAAAATTTTTGCCAGAGTGGGTCAAAGAACCTAAATAATCAGCATCGCATCCCCGAAGCTGTAAAATCGATATCGTTTTTCTCTGGCCTCCGCATAGGCCTTTTTCATAAATTCCGTTCCTGCAAAACTGCATACCAACATAAAAAGTGTGCTTTTTGGCAAATGAAAATTCGTAAGCAGAGCAGAAACAAAACGCCAACGGTAGCCCGGATATATAAAAATATCGGTTTTTCCTGAACGCGGTGTCAAAATCCCCGAAGTATCCGCTTGCGACTCCAGCACTCGAGCCGAGGTCGTTCCCACCGCGATAATTCTTTTCCCATCGCTTTTTGCGTGATTGAGGCGCCCTGCGCAGTCTTTCGAAAGACAAAAATATTCCTCATGCATCCGATGATTTTCGATTCGTTCATCTCTGACCGGCTGAAACGTCCCAATGCCCACATGCAACAGCACCTTTTCGACTTGAATATTTTTTTCATTCAATGTTTCCAAAAGAGATGAAGTGAAATGGAGACCGGCTGTCGGAGCCGCCACCGACCCTTTTTCGCGGCAATACACCGTCTGATAGTCCTGACTGCTTGCTTTTGAGCCCTGAAGATACGGCGGAAGCGGCGTATGTCCCAATTTTTGAATCAGATGAGAAAGAGCGGCGCCTTTTCTATTAAACCGGAGAATTCTCCGACCATCATCATAAATATGCTTCACTTCCGCCAGAAGATTTTTATGGAAAAAAAATCGGGCTCCAATTGTAAATTTCCTTCCCGGCTTTACCAAAACCTCATAACATCCATCCGAAAGAGGGGAAAGGAGTAAAATTTCACATCCGTCAGCAAACAACCGCGCCGGAATCACTTTTGAACGGTTCACGACCAGAACATCTCGATCGCACAAAATATCCGGCAGTTCATAAAAAAACCGATGCGAAATCGTCTGCTTGCCACGATTCACGATCATCAGCCGCGAATGATCTCGCGGTTTCATCGGCTCCTTGGCGATGAGCTCGGGAGGAAGAATATAGTCAAAATCGGAAAGTCGCATGGGCTCAACGATACTCCACCAGCGAATCTTTTCCAAGTTTTCGGGCATCCCACTCGATCGATTCAAAAACATGCTCATCAGTAATGCCCTTTTGTTTCATGAAAATAATACTCATATCATCTTCTTGCACATGTTTATTGGTAAAATGCGCAAAAGCATCGGAAAGCCTCTGAAAACTTTGCGTCAGCGACAGCCCATCTTCGCCGCATGATTCCACGATGGCTCGGAGCCGTTCCAGCCCAAACATTTCCCCTGAAATATTTTTCGCTTCCGTAATGCCATCCGAATAAATAACCAGCAGATCATCAGCCTCGAATGAAATTTCTCTTTCCACGGCAATTTTTGAAATATCGGGAACCATTCCAAGCGCTATTCCTCCGGTTCGTTCCACGCGGCACGCATGTTCGGCCTGACGGTACACGAGAATATTTTCATGTCCGGCTCCAGCTACATACATTTTTCTCGCCATGTGATTCCATCGAAACATCACCATGGTCATG
This sequence comes from Candidatus Peregrinibacteria bacterium, assembly GCA_016235915.1. GTDB lineage: Bacteria > Patescibacteriota > Gracilibacteria > UBA1369 > JACRIC01 > JACRIC01. The sequence goes on along the minus strand of JACRIC010000039.1, from coordinate 6,936 downwards.
AACATGGTATTGGAAAGACGCGGCTTCAGATATTTGTTGGTATCAATAAGAATATGATCCGCTTTATCATGAATATCAGCAAAAGTATGAATGAGCGTATCCACCATCATCATAACAAGCCCAGAGGGAACTCCATGACCCGTCACATCGCCAAGGTATATAAAGGTATTCTGTTCCCCGTTAATAAAATCAAAACTATCTCCTCCAATTTCAGCCGCCGATCGCGTTTTCGCCAAAACCGTCAGCCCAAAAATAGCCGGCGCTTCTTTGGGAAGAATGTCTTTTTGGATTTTACTCGCGATATCAAGCTCCGCGGACATACGACGCTGATCGCGAATATCATGCGAAACGCGTTCGAGCGAACCGGTAACTTCATTGAAAAAGTGGGCGACAATACCGATTTCGTCAATTCGTTGCGTGAAAATTTTATTATATTTCCTTCCCGTCAGAAGCGCTCGAACTTCCAATAAAATCCCATTCAAGGGATCAATAATGAAATACAGACACAAAAGAAGTGAAAAAAGAATCGTAATGGCCACAATAATGAGCACATGTTCAATCAGAAGAGACTGATAAAGCGGTTTGACAAAAAAAATGCCGATCGCGGTAGTCGCGAAAATCACAAACATCGCAAGAAGAGTCGCTTTGAGTCCAAGATTCATTCGGAGAGCTTTCATGCGGTTTCTGGGTGAAGGTGCGCGAGGTTCCCGAGTATTTCTTCAATTTTGAGTACTTCTTGAATTTCACGAGCTTTTGTATAGAGTTTTTTGAGTTTTACAAGTGTCGGGCGATTCAACTCTTCAAGACTCGATTTTTTCGCGGAATTTAAAATTTCAGCAATAGTCTCACCTGCCTCTCTTTGAATAATTTGATGCACTCGATATTTGAGAGGCAATGGCAGAGTTTCCAAAGCTTTTTCCATGCTTCTTTCCACAGCAGAGTTTCGATCGAGCAAAAGCTCTGAAAAAGATTCAAGAACATCCACCGATCCCAATTGAGCGAGTGAAATAATCGCATGTCGACGAATTTCCGATGAAGTATCTGCCAGATATTTTTGAAGAGAGGGGATAAAAAATGGATCACCCATTTCTCCCAAAGCCTGTACGCCCGAAATTCGATCTGAAATTTTACGACTTTCCAAAAGACGATTAAGAGTCGCGGCAAGACGTTTTCTATATTTTGGAAATTGCCACAATGCCGTAATAGTGGAAGCGGAAATATCAGGCTCAGGAAAATCAATGTATTTTTCAAGGTAGTAACCGGCATTAGGATCATGAAAGAGACCGCATGCCTTGATACATTCTCCCTGTATTTTAAGAGATTTCGATTTTTTCAATGTTTCCAAGATAAAACCGGCGATTTCAGATTGATTGAGACCAGCAAGCACGGCAATAATCAGGGTGCGAATATCCTCGGAATTTTCTTGTAAAAAAAGCGCTTTGAGAGTTTCGATAACGCGATATTTGGAAAAAGCTTGAGAAAAAACATGACTGCCAAGATTAGGAAAATGTACCAGAGCGGAAAGCGCGCCTGCTCTCAATGACTCCTGCGGCGCAGAGAGAATATCAAGAATATCTGGTATCGTTTCAGGATCTTTGAGCTCGCCAAGGGCAGAAAGAATCTTTATTTTAATTTGAATATTTTCTTTCGGATCCGAAAGATTTTTGGCAATAATGTGAGCCGAATCCGCGTGACCTTTTTGACTGAGAATTTCGATAGCATGAAATTTTTCAAAATGTTCTCCAGAATGACCTAAAGGATAGGAAGCCGTTTCGGCATATTTCTCTTTCAGGTTGCTGAGAATAAAAAATATACCGGCAATGACCGCAAGCATACTCAGATTGATGATAAAAGACAGGATATTTCCCTCAAAAAAATTCTGAAAATTCAGCAGTGCGATCATGCCAAGGATCGCGCCAAAGGGCTTTGCGATGCCCTCCAAAAATTCCTTCGCGCTTTCACGAATATCATGAGGCACAGAATAATACGAAGATTGATAGTCATTTTGAGAAACAATATGAGTAATTTCAAAACTCGTTTTCGAAAGAACCGCTGAGAAAAAATTAAAACGAAAAGTGAGACCGATGAGCGTCCCGAACATGACGATGGGTTGAAGGAGCATGGCTCGAATAATTCCCAATGTTTTTATAAAACGACTCGCAAAAATTAACTGAACAAAAAGAGCGCTGGCGGAAAAAATGATATGAAGAAAACCAAGGGTCTGGGTCAAAGTCTGCTCATAATTGGCTTTGGTCGTTATACTTTGCGCAATAGCGCCAATGTATTGAAACTCCAGAAGATTGATAAAAATCCATGAAAGAATAACCACACCAAGCAGTCCTTGTAAAAAAGGAACGCGGTGGACAATTTTATATCCTTTCATAATTTGTGAAACGCGGCTTTCCGGCAGATGTTTTCGCTTTTTAAATTCCAAAAATGGAACTTTTTTGGCATACGTTCGAAAACCCAAAATAAGAGGAACAATCAGAAGAATCGCAATGACCCAAAGAAATAAAAATTTATAAGCCGGAATATACGGCGCCAGAAAACCGACAAGCGCGCCACCAATAATGCCCCCGAATGTTTCAGCCGATTCAATAATCGGAAACGCTCGTTCGCTTTCAAGCGGCGAAAAAAGCTCTTCGATAAAGCACGAAATAAGAATATTGAGTTGACCGAGAAGAATGGCATTCGCAACCAGGATAAAACCAAAAAATAAAAAATTACTGTAAGCGGGGAAAAAAGTAGCAAAATATAAAGTCGCCCCAGCTCCAAGAGCCGTAAATGCCATGAGAACTTCCTTGGAAACGCGGGAAACAAGTTTCGAATACAAAAAAGTTCCAGCCATAATAAGAAAGGCATTCGCAATAAAAAGATACGGAAGAGAGGAAAATCCAAGGCGAATAAGAAACATGGACACCAGTACCGTCCATCCCATGACGGAACCCATAAAAAAAAGAAATCGCATACTCCATACCACGATCACTCGAGGCCATTCATGATCCCCGATATTGAAAATCCTATTGAGAAAAGGCATGAGAAAGGCAAAAATATATCTGAATATTTTACCATTTCTTCAAGAAAATTTCAATGTCTTGCTTTTCCAAAGAAATCGCGTCTAAAATCAATATCGTATGAGTAAAAAACACATGGTGACCGGGAGCCTCCTTCTCGGAGTTTCTGCCCTCATCAGCCGACTCCTGGGAGTGTATCGCGATCACCTCTTTGCCGTGAAATTCGGAGCCGGAAGTGGAAATGTCCTGTATGATCTCGACACCTATTTTGCGGCATTTCGCATACCGGACTTTTTATACAATATCCTCATTCTTGGAACCGTTTCCGTGGCGCTGGTGCCTATTTTTACAGGATATATCGTGGAAGAGAAAAAAAAGGAGGGCTTCGAGTTTATAAATTCCGTAACGAATTTTTTGCTCTTTATCATGTTGGCGCTTGGCATCATCATCGCCATGTTCTCTCGAGAGCTTTCTTCGGTGCTTTTTCCCGGATTTTCCGGAGAAAAACTCGAGCAGACGATCATGCTCACCCGTATCATCATGGTCAGTCCAATCTTTTTTGCGCTGAGCAGTATCGCACAGAGCATTCAAAACACGTTTAAAACATTTCTGGCCTTTGCACTGGCGCCGGTGATCTACAATATCAGCATTATCGGAACCGCGATTTTTTTCTCAGAGCAATTTGGAGTGTACGCATTGGCGTTTGGCGTTATTTTGGGTTCTTTCGCGCATTTTGCCATCCAAATTCCCGCCATACTAAAAACCGGTTATCGATATCAAGCAGTGCTCGCATGGAGAAAAAACGATTTTCAAGAAATGCTCCACTTGATCGGCCCGCGTCTACTGGGCATTTCCGCCATGCAGATATTGCTTCTCTCGGATACGTTCATCGCATCGCTTTTGACCGCGGGGAGTATTTCGATTTTTAATTTTTCGGCAAATTTGAATTGGCTTCCGGTGGGAATGGTGGGAATTTCACTTTCCATCGCTTCTTTTGCGACTTTTTCTGAATTGGCAAAGAAAGGAGGAAAGGAGCATTTTGTCAAAGAACTTTCCCGCGTCATTGAATGGACGCTCCTTTTCATAGTGCCGGCCACTTTCGGCATGTTTATTCTGCGAAAGGAAATTACGGAGCTGATTCTGCAAGGAGGCGCATTTTCCGCCGAAGACACGATTTTGACCGCCAAAACTCTCGGATTTTTTGTGGTGAGTATCGTCGCTCAAAGCTTGATACCGATTTTCGCGCGAGGATTTTACGCGTGGAAAGACACCAAAACTCCGGTTCTCGCGGCTTGCGCCACGGTGGTGATCAACATCGCTTTTTCTGTGGGCTTTGCTCTGGGACTCGACATGGGAGTTTTTGGAATTGCATTGGCCTATTCACTCGCTCAATTTTTTCAATTTTTTCTCCTGCTGATTTTTTTAAAAAAAAGGTTCGGCGATTTTTCTGCTATTTTTCCGATTCAGTCATTTTTGAAATTTCTTTTGGCTTCGTTGGTTATGACCGTTGCACTGCTCGCAGGAAAAAGAGTGTTTGAATATCTGGCATGGCCGGAAACATTCCTGCATGGAGTGATAAAAACCAGTGTGCTTATTTTTATTTCAATAGTTATATATGGAGGGTGTGTGTGGTTGGTGATAAAAAAAAGGGGCGGAGATTTTCGAGAAAACAATTAGCGCCGCCCGTCGAGGGATCATGCATCCCGAGACACTGGCTCGGCCGTACATGTTAGTTCCGAAAAAATATCCTCCCCAATCTTTTCAACACGCAAAAAAGTAAAATCCAAAGGCAAAGGCTCTGCGATAAAATATTTCCCCCGCGAAATAATTTTCGGCGCCAAAAAAAACACAACACGATCAGCAAGTTTTTCTTTCAAAAAAGCGGTAAAAATCGTCTGCCCGCCTTCAACCAAAAGATTCGAAACACCGCGACGATACAGCTCGGCAAGGATTTTTAAAAGCGACATTTTTTTATGGGAAACAATAATTTCCGCACCAGATTTTTGAACCTGTTGAATTTTCCTCCGATCCGCAGAATCCGTGGTAAAAATGAGGACATGCTCATCGCGAAGAACTGTTGATAAAAAGGGAATCCGAAGGCGCGAATCGAGAATAACCCGCAGAGGATCTTTGCCGCTCACATATCTCACGCCAAGGTGAGGATCATCGGACAAAACAGTGCCAGCGCCAATGAGAACCGCATCATGCTCGGCGCGAAGCTTCTGCACCTCCATCAATGACTTTTTGCAAGTTATATACCGTCCTTTTTGTCCGGAAATTTTTCCATTCAGACTCATCGCAATTTTCACCGTGACATACGGCACATTCAATGCCAAAGCCTTTTTTTCCAAAAGCCCAACATGATGCGCGATACCATTTTTTTTAAAAATTCGGAGAGTATGAGAAGTCAGGGGATTGGGATCCAAGCACGCGGAAAAAACCTCCGAAATACCGGAACGAAGAATCTCAGACGTGCATGGCGGCGTCTTCCCAAAATGACAACAAGGACTCAAAGTCACATACAAAGTCGCTCCTCGTGGATTGAAACCAGCCATCCGACACGTTTCCAAAGCATTGATTTCAGCATGAGGCAATCCTGCTTTTTTATGCCAACCTTCACCAATAATCCGTCCATTTTTTACCACAACCGCGCCAACACACGGATTAGGAAAAGTTTTCCCCTTCCCTTTGGCCGCGAGAAAAATCGCCCGCTTCATAAAAAATGCATGGGGATCAGACATGCTTGAGGAGATGTCCAAGTTTCGTTTTTTTGGCATTCAAATATTTTTTGGTAGTCAGAGTCGGTTGAATTTCCAAAGGAATACGACGGGTAACCTTCAGACCGTAGCCTTCCAGCCCTATAATTTTTCGAGGATTATTGGTCATAAGATGAATGGTCGAAAGTCCAAGATCCGCAAGCACTTGTGCCCCGATTCCGTAGTCGCGAAGATCATCGGGGAAACCCAATTTTTGATTCGCTTCCACGGTATCCAAACCATTTTTTTGAAGTTTATAGGCTCGAAGTTTATTCACGAGTCCGATGCCTCGACCTTCTTGCCGCATATACAAAAGAACTCCGAACTTTTTTTCAGAAATTTTTTTCAGCGACAAAAAAAGCTGTTCTCGACAATCGCAGGATTGTGAGCAAAAAACATCACCGGTCATACATTCGGAATGTACTCGAACCAATACATCCTTTTTACCGCGAATTCGCCCCATTTGAAGGACGATATGCTCCGAACGGTCGATGACATTTTGATACACCATCATCGTAAATTTCCCAAATGTATTTTGAAGTGGCGCTGTTACACATTTTTTGATGAGTTTTTCGGTTTTCCGTCGATATTCAATCAAGTCGCGAATGGTAATGATCGAGAACCCATGCTTCTTCGCAATCTCTAAAAGCTCTGGCATACGCGCCATCTCTCCATTTTTCTTGGCAATTTCACAAATAACACCAACCTGCGGAAGACCGGCAAGTCTCGCAATATCCACCGTTGCCTCAGTATGACCCGCGCGAACCAAAACTCCGCCTTCTTTGGCAATAAGAGGAAAAACATGACCCGGCCGTAAAAAATCATGGGGTTTCGCTTTCGGATCCGTCAACATGCGCAGAGTTAAGGCTCGATCCGAGACAGAAATACCGGTTTTCGTGCCTTTTTTGGCATCAACAGAAATAGTAAAATTTGTGTCTTCTCGTTCCGTGTTATGTCGCACCATAACGGGGAAATCAAGTTCCAGAGCCCTCTTTGCCGTGAGTGGCGCACAAATAAGTCCGCGACCGTGAGTGGCCATAAAATTAATTTTTTCCGGCGTAGCAAATGAAGCAGAAAGCACAAAATCACCCTCATTTTCGCGATTCGCGTCATCCGTGACAATAATAATGTTGCCCTTCGCGAAGTCGGCAATGGTCTTTTCTATG